>CANQUD010000013.1 GCA_947626935.1 uncultured Clostridia bacterium
ATGTCGCGGCGCAGCTCACAGCCCACTGGGCTGTTGAGCAGAATTGCGCCGCTCCACCCTCCCATGGAGAGGGTATGTTCATCCAGAGCGAAGCGAAGGATCCCTTCAAACGGGCGGAGTATGTGCTCCGTTGGTTTAATGGGATGCTTCACGTACGTTCAGCATGAGCACCCGCTCTCCGCCAACACGTTGTTTTCGGGCGAAAAAGCTCCCCGAAATTCTTCAACATCATCATTATAGCACATTCTCATAAAAAAAGCTTTATATTTTCGTCGGTTTGTGGTAAAATGGAGAAAAAATTTTCAAGGAAGCAACTATGCCGCAGAAAACAGTCGTCATCGGAATGAGCGGGGGCGTGGACAGCTCCGTCGCCGCCCTGCTCTTGAAGAGACAGGGCTACCGCGTCATCGGTCTCTTCATGCGGAACTGGGAAGAGACGGACGAAAACGGCGCCTGCACGGCGGACGAGGACTTCGAGGACGTCAAGCGGGTCTCCGACCTTTTGGAGATCCCTTACTACACGGTCAGTTTCGCCAAGGAGTATCAAGAGCGCGTCTTTTCCTACTTTCTTGCCGAATACAGGGCGGGCAGAACGCCCAACCCCGACGTTCTCTGCAACCGCGAGATCAAGTTCGGACCCTTCCGCACGTATGCGAAACAGCTCGGCGCCGACTTCATCGCAACGGGGCATTATTGCGGGATATCGCACGAAAACGGCGTGCACCGTCTCCTGAAGGCGGCGGATACGGGCAAGGATCAGACCTACTTTCTCAACCAGCTGACGCAGGAACAGCTCTCCGACGTCCTCTTTCCGCTTGCCGACCTTCCCAAGGAAGAAGTGCGCCGCATCGCCGAGGAAAACGGGCTTTCCACGGCGAAAAAGAAGGACTCGACGGGCATCTGTTTCATCGGGGAGCGCAACTTCCGCAAATTTTTGCGCGAATATCTTCCCGCACAGAGGGGGAAGATCGTGACCCTCGGCGGGGAAGAAGTCGGCGAACACATCGGCTTGATGTACTACACCCTCGGGCAGCGGCGGGGACTCGACCTCGGCGGCAAGAAGGGGGAAGAGGGGAGATGGTTCGTCGTCCGCAAGGATCTCGAGCACAACATCCTCTACGTCTCCCACGGCGATGAAAGCCCGCTCTACTCGGACGGCTGCTTCGTCTCGGGCGTCAATTTCATTCCGACCGTCCCCAAGGAGAGGGAATTTTCCTGCCGTGCGAAGTTTCGTTACCGTCAGGACGAACAGGGGGTCAAAGTCACGAAAATCGACGATAAGTCGCTGAAAATCACCTTCGACGAGCCGCAGCGGGCGGTGACGGAAGGGCAGTTCGCCGTCCTCTACGACGAGAGGCAGTGCCTCGGCGGCGGCGTCATCGAGGGGACGTGGAAGAATTGAGACGTTCACGGAAAGGAAAGTATAAAATTTGCATCATGCGGCAATAACCTCTCGCGAAGAGGTTATTTTTTATGAAAAAAATCGTCGTCATCCTTTTGCTTTTGAGCTTTGTCGGTCTCTGTCTCGCGTTCGCGGGGACGGAAAAACCGCAGGAAACGGAGTATTTACGCGTACATATCCGCGCAAATTCCAACGAAGAAGCCGACCAGACGGTCAAATACAGAGTACGGGACGCCGTCGTCGCCTATCTGACGCCGACCGTCGCCGAATGCGGGACGAAGGAAGCGGCGATGTCCGCCGTTCGGAAAGAACTTTCCGCGATCTCCGCCGTCGCCGACAAAGTTCTGCGGGAAAACGGCTTCTTTTACGGCGCACGGGCGTCGCTGAAGCAAGAGGAATTTCCCACCCGTGTCTACGAAAATGCCACACTGGGGGCGGGAATTTACGATGCGCTCATCGTCGAATTGGGCGAAGGGACGGGGGACAACTGGTGGTGCGTCGTCTATCCGCCGCTGTGCTTTACCGCGGGGAACGGCAACATCGTTTACAGGAGCAAGATCGCGGAGATCATCGCAAAATTTTTCGGCTGAAAATGCCCTGCTCTTCTTGCAAATTCCCTTCGTCTGTGCTATAATTTCCCCATTATGGATAAGATCGCACATACCATTGCAACCGAACTCGATCTGAACGAACAGTACGTCCAAAACGTCATCACTCTCCTCGACGAGGGGAACACGGTGCCCTTCATCGCGCGTTACCGCAAGGAAATGCACGGCACGATGGACGACCAGACCATCAGGGCGCTCGCCGACCGTCTCGAATACCTGCGCGGACTCGAGGCGCGGAAGGCGGAAGTCATCAAGACGATCTCCGACCGCGGTCAGCTCACCCCCGAACTCGAGGAACAGATCCTCGCCGCTTCCACGCTGGCGGAAGTGGAAGATCTCTACCGTCCCTTCAAGCAAAAGAGGCGCACCCGCGCGACGGTCGCCAAGGAGAAGGGACTCGAACCGCTCGCACAAGTTCTCTTCGAACAGGCGGCGGACTGCCCCGTTCCCCTCAAGGAAGCCGAAAAATACATCGACCCCGAAAAGGGGGTCAACACCGCCGAAGAGGCGCTCGCGGGCGCGGGGGACATCATCGCGGAATGGATCTCCGACGACGCGGCGATCCGAAAGTTCTTGCGGGAATTCTACATGAAATATGCCGCCATTACGTCGGTAGCCGCCAAGAAGAACCCCGAGGACACCGTCTACCGCAACTATTATGACTTCAATTCTCCCGTCGCCAAGGTGGCGGGGCATCAGGTGCTCGCCATGAACCGCGGCGAAAAGGAAGAAGTTCTCAAGATCGCCGTCGAGATCAACCGCGAGATGGTCATAGAACTCATCGCCCGCCGCACCGTCAAAAAACCGATGTGCGCTTCCTCGATGTTCATTCGGGAATGCACGGCGGACGCCTACGACCGTCTCATCGCTCCCGCCATCGAGCGGGAAGTCCGCGGGGAGCTGACGGACGCCGCTTCCGAGGGCGCGATCGGGCAGTTCGCCCTCAATCTCCGCCCCCTTCTCATGCAGCCGCCCGTCAAGGGCTTCGTGACGATGGGTCTCGACCCCGGGTACCGCATGGGCTGCAAGGTCGCCGTCGTGGACGGCACGGGCAAAGTGCTCGACACGGCAGTCGTCTACCCGACGTACGGCGAACGGCAGAAGCAGGAGTGCATCCAAAAGCTCTCCCTTCTCATCAGGAAACACAAGGTCCGTCACATCGCCATCGGCAACGGCACGGCGAGCAGGGAGACCGAGCAGATGACGGTGGAACTCATCGCCTCTTTGGGGAAGGACGCGGGCGTCAGCTACGTCATCGTCAACGAGGCGGGCGCTTCCGTCTACTCGGCGTCCAAGCTCGCGGCGGAAGAATTCCCCGAATATGACGTCAATCTGCGCTCCGCCGTCTCCATCGCGAGACGGTTGCAGGATCCGCTTGCCGAGCTTGTCAAGATCGACCCCAAGTCCATCGGCGTCGGGCAATATCAGCACGATATGCCCGAAAAACGGCTCTCCCAGACCCTCAACGGGGTTGTCGAGGACTGCGTGAATGCCGTCGGCGTGGACGTCAACACGGCTTCCGCGCCCCTTCTTGCACGGGTCTCGGGACTCAACGCGAGCGTCGCGGGCAGCATCGTCAAGTATCGGGAAGCGAACGGCATGTTCTCGTCGCGGAAGCAGCTCCTCAAGGTCAAGGGTCTCGGCAACAAGGCGTTTGAGCAGTGCGCAGGCTTCCTGCGCGTGCCCGAGAGCGGGGAAGTGCTCGACAACACCGCCGTTCATCCCGAATCGTACGAGGCGGCGGAAAAACTGCTCGCCATCTGCGGCTACACGATGGCGGAAGTCAAGGCGCAGCAGATCGGCAAATTGAAGGAGAGGGTCGCAAATTACGGGGAAGAGAAAGCCGCGGCGGCTTGCGGCGTCGGCGTTCCGACGCTCCGCGACGTCGTTACGGAACTCATGAAACCGGGGCGCGACCCCCGCGACGAACTGCCCGCTCCCGTGTTGCGGACGGACGTTCTCGACATCAAGGACCTCAAAAAGGGGATGGAACTGAAGGGGACGGTGCGCAACGTCATCGACTTCGGCGCCTTTGTCGACATCGGCGTGCATCAGGACGGACTCGTGCACATCTCCAAGATCTGCGACAGATTCATCCGTCATCCGTCGGAAGTGCTGTCCGTCGGGGACGTCGTCACCGTCTGGGTGCTCGACGCCGACGAAAAGAAGGGACGCATCTCTCTGACCATGCGCCGCCCGAACGATGAGAATTGAACGATGAGCGGGGCGATCCCCCCCCATTCGTCACGGCTGCGCCGTGCCACCTGTCTTATGCGGGTAGAGACCCGCATTCGGTCACCGCTCGCGCGGGATAATGCGCTCGCTCCTGTCGCAACGCGCGAAAAGTTCACTGGACTTTTCGCAGAATGCGTTGCTCCACCCCAGAGGGGGTCAGGTCTCGGCAAGCCTACCCCCTCGGGGGGGAGGCTCCGCCGTAGGCGGTGGTGGGGGGGAACATTCTCCAATCACTTTCCCAGAGTCTCTCCAAAGGGGGGACTTTTTTGTGCGCCGCGAGGCATGTATAATTCTTTTCGCCTTGCGCACATTGTGCGTAAGGAGGAATTTATGAAGAAGTTTTTGGCAATCGGCGCTGTGGCGCTCGCTCTCACGGGAGCAGTCACGGCGGGCGTTGCGGTCTCCGCCGTCTCCGCCCCGCCTGCCGCCGATCAAGCGTTGGAACTTTCCGTGGATGCCGCCGTTCTCCGTCAGGGGAGCAGGGGCGGCGAGGTCAAGGAAGTCCAGCGCAGACTCAAGCAATGGGGCTATTATTCGGGCGCCGTGGACGGCATCTTCGGCGCGGGCACCAAAAAGGCGGTCATCGCCTTTCAGAAGAAGAACGGGCTTACGGCGGACGGCATCGTCGGCAAGGCGACCTATCGGGCGCTCGGCATGAACGACAGTTATAACGTGCTGAACGGGTCGTCCTCGGGCGGAAGCGCTTCTTCGGGAAGTTCAAACTACACCTCGTCCGATCTGTATGTGCTCGCAAAGTGCATCTACGCAGAGGGCAGAGGAGAGAGCTACACGGGGCAGGTCGCCATCGGCGCAGTCATCATGAACCGCGTCAAGAGTCCGTCCTTCCCCAACACGATCGCGGGAGTCGTCTACCAGAAGGGAGCCTTCACCGCCGTCACGGACGGGCAGATCAATCTGGAACCCGACAAGACGGCGTACAGCGCCGCCCGCGACGCCATGAACGGCTGGGATCCCACCTACGGGTGCCTGTACTACTACAATCCCGCCGTTGCGACGAGTGCATGGATCTTCAACCGCAAGACGGTGACGGTCATCGGCAAGCACGTCTTTGCCATTTAAGGAGGGGAGAATATGGAGAAACAGATCGGAAAGAACGTATCGAGCGGCGCCGAAAAAGTGGAACGCGCCGAGGAATATTCCGCAGAAAAAGTGAACGGACCTGTCAAGAAAACGGCTCCCGCGAAAAAGACAGGGAAACAGACCGCAAGCAAGACGGCAAATAAGACAAAGAAGCCTTCCGCAAAGCAGAAGGAGCTGTCAAAAGCCGAAAAGAGGGAAAAGGCGGCGGCGGAAAAGCGGCTCGAAAGGGCAAAGAAGCGGGAAGAACTCAAGGAAGAAAAGAAGGCGGACAAGATCGCCATGAAACAGAAGAAGCTCGAGAAGAAGGCGGAGATCAAGCAGAAGAAACTCGACAAGAAAGCGATGACTGCCGAGAAAAAGGCGGAGCGCAAGCAGAAGAAGCTCGACAGAAAGGCGGCGCTCAAGGAAAAGAGAGTGGAAAAGAGGGCGGAACGCGCCGCGAGACGGGAACTTCTCAAGAATGAGACCAAGGCAGAGCGGCAGAAGCGGCTCGAGCGGGAGAAACGGGAGAAGATCGCCCTCAAGCGCCAGAAAGCCGCCGCGCAGGAGAAGGCGAGAGAGGAGAAGATCAAGGCGGGACAGGCTGCCCATGCGAGGCGTGCGCAGGAGAGAAAGCACCGCCGCGAACAGCGGACGGCGCGGAAGGAGAACCGCCGCGGCTTCGGCGGCTGGCTCGCCGCCGTCATCTCTCTCGGCGTCGCGACCCTCATTCTCGGCACCGTCGTCACGGCGGGAGCGTTCCGCCTCAACGACATGGCGATGATCGGCGAAACGGGGGCAAGATCCACCCTTTACGAACTCGTCTCCGTCTCCGAGGACATGGACAACAACCTCTCCAAGCTCCGCATCTCCTCGGGCGTGGATGAACAGAGAAGGCTCCTGACATCCATCCTCATCGACAGCGCTCTCATCGAGAACGCGATCGAAAAGCTCCCCGTGGATGCCGCGACGAGTACGGACATTTCGGGCTTCGTCAACGACGCCAACAGCTTTGCGGACAGCATGCTGACCCGCCTCTCGCAGGGCAAGAAGCTCACGGCGGCGGAGAAGGAGAAGATCTCCGCCCTCTATGCCGTCAACAGGCAGCTGTGCGGCGAACTCAACACCCTTGCGACGCACATGACTTCGGGAGATGTCATGGACTTCATCACGGGAAATGAGGGCACCATGTCCGAGGGATTCGGCTCTATCGGCAGCGGGATCCGCGACCATGTCGGGGAACTCGACGACGCTCCCTTCGCAAAAGAGGGCAATCTCGGCGAAAACAAGCTGAAGGAGCTGCCCGAGATCACACAGGCGGAAGCGGAAGGGAAGGCAAGAGAGTACTTTTCGGCATACCATGTCGCGGATGTGCGCTTCACGGGGGAAACTTCTTCCGCCGACGCCGCCTGCTACAATTTCGTCCTGACCGACGAGAACGGCATCGAGATCTTTGCCGAGATCACAAAGAACGGCGGCAAGCTTGCCTTCTTCGATTGCTATGAGGACTGCGCGGAGAAGAACTTCGACCTTGCGACCTGCGACCACCTTGCCAAGGAATTTTTGGCGGGACTGGGGATCGAGGGCGTGGAAGCCGTCTGGCTCTCCGACGCGGGGACGGTCGCGAACATCACCTATGTCACGGCGGAAAACGGCGTCAGGATCTACCCCGAAGTCGTGCGCGTCCGCGTGTGTGAATCCAAGGGGAGAGTCGTCGGCGTCGACGCGAGAGGGTACCTTCTGAACAATGAGGAACACGACACGAAGGCGGCTCTTACGGAAGGGGAAGCGCGGGAGCTTCTCTCCGAGGCGCTGGACGTCACCGCGGCAAATCTTGCCGTGATCCCCGACGGCGGGAGACAGACGCTCTGCTATGAATTCGCCTGCAATGCGGACGGAGAGCAGTTCATCGTCTACCTCGACGCCAAGACGGGGGCGGAAGTGAAGATCTTCCGCGTCCGCACGGGATCCACGGGAACGTATCTCGAATAATGTATCAACCCCGCCTCCGCGGGGTTGATTTTGCGTAGAATGAAGTATCGGACATCTCCCCATTCGTCTTTGCTGACGCAAATCCCCCTGTCTCATGCGGGTAGAGACCCGTCCCAGACAGGTGGCGAACAGGTGTGAACGCCCTTGCTGCCCCTCATAGGGGAAGTGGCGAACGCAGTGAGCCAAAGGGGTTAAACCCCTCTGTCTCGGCTACGCCTCGACATCTCCCCTAAACCACCCCGCAAAAATACGTTGTCTTTTTGCGGGGACCCCGAGGGGTGACAAGTGACTGCGGTGACCCGCCCCCTGTCGCTATCACAAAGAGGGGATAACACACAATTTTCACTTTCGGATCAAAATGCGCTGACGATTTTTGCTTGATTGAATGAACAATTCCATGGTATAATGGGAAACATCAAGAAAACCGCGATCGAGGGGGAACCATGAAACGGATCGTCACATTTCTATGGACACTTGGGCTGTCCGCGCTCGTTTTGGCAGGCTGCGGGAACGCCTCATTCCTCAATCCCGGGGATAAACTCGGCGGGGGCGGCACGGGCGAAATCGCCGAAAGCGCCGACGACCGCACCGACGAGATCAAGGATGACTTCTCCGACGAGACCTTCTCCGACCTGTCGGACAACACCTCGGCGGACGGAGCGGTCCCTGTCACGCCGACGGAGAACGTGTACACGGTCTCCGAAAGCGGGATCTATCTCTTTCAAGGCAAGTACGGCGGGATCGCGCTCGGCGAGGACAGCTTGCAGCTCCACCTCATCTTCGACGGGGCGGAGATCACATCGTCGGGCATCGCCCTCGACGGCTCTGGGCACAAGAAGGCGGAAGTCGTCCTCACGCTCCTCGGCGAAAATTCCGTCGCTTCCGCCGAAGGGGAGAACGCCGTTCATATCAAGGGAACCCTCTCCCTCAACGGAAGCGGGTCTCTGTCGGTGACGGGCGGAAAGAACGCGATCAAGGTCTCCAAGGAGCTTGCGATCGTCGACTGTTCTCTCTCGCTCACGGCGGAAAATCACGGGATCTCCGCGCTCTCCGTCTCGGCTTCCGACTGCAAGATCGACGTCCTGTCCGCGGGCAAGGACGGGATCAATGCGGAATGCGACGACGGGACGACAACATTCACGACCGCAGAGGGCTATGTCTATCTGAAGGACGTCGATTACGCCTGCAAGACGAAGGGAGACGGCATTCAGGCGGATACCGTCGTCTATCTCGACGGCGGAACGTACACGATCGAGACGCAGGGCGTTTTCGTCGCCGATACCGCGGAAAACAGGGAGAAGTATGAACTTTCCGCAGACGATTTCCGCTATATCAGGAGCGGAAACGACTATCAGAAGGTCGCTTCCGACTATCGCGGGGGATCCCTCTACGCCTTGGCGCAGGGCTGTAAGGGGATCAAAGTCGGGGAGATCGAATATCCCGAGACAACCGATTCCGACAAGGAGATCACCGTGACGGAAGGGGACTATTCCATTCTCATCGAGGGCGGCACGTTCACGATCGACAGCACGGACGACGCGATCCACGCAAACAGCGGGAATCTCTCGGTCGGGGGCGGGACCTTTTCGATCTCTACCTATGACGACGCCCTGACGAGCGACGTCCTTACCAAGATCACGGGCGGCGAGATCACCGTGACGAAGAGCTATGAGGGGATCGAAGGCGGCTATGTGGAGATCACGGGCGGCACGGTCAACGTCACGGCGCAGGACGACGGGATCAACGCCGCAAGTGACGATGCGAGCGTCGTGGAACACATCATCATCAGCGGCGGCGAGGTCTCTGTCGACGCGGGCGGCGACGGGATCGACTCCAACGGGACGATCCTCATATCGGGCGGCGAAACGTATGTGGCGGGTCCCACGAGCAATATGGACTGCTCCATCGATTCCGACCGCGGGACGGTCGTCACGGGCGGCTACCTCTTTGCCGTAGGTCCCTTGGGCATGGTCGAAACGCCTGCACAGAATTCCACGCAATATGTCGTCTCCTTTGCAAAGGACCGGTCGATCGCGGCGGGGACGAATCTCTCTCTGACGGACGGGGACGGGAATGCGATCCTCTCCTTCCGGACGCCGAAAGCGTGCCGTTCGGTCATTCTCTCCTGCCCGGAACTCGAACAGGGCAAGACGTATCGGATCTACGGCGGCGACAGCAGCCTGTGCGAGTTCACGGTCAGCCAGATCATCACGACGGTCGGATCGTCGGGCGGCATCGGCAACCCGGGCGGCATGGGACCGGGGGGAATGGGCGGAACGAGACCGGGCGGCTTCGGCGGAGGACCCGCGAGACCGTGACGGACCGCGGAAATCGGCATATGGGATCTGAATTTTGAAAAAACAGCGAGGGGAGCCTCGCTGTTTTTATGTTGGGATATTCTTATGACGCGGAGATCCGCATCTCTCGGCGTCCCGATCAGACGTTGAAGCAGCTGCCGCCGATGAATTCCCGCAAGAGCGAGTTGCAGGGAATGATCGAGTCGTCGTCGATGAGACGGAAGTATTTCAGCGTCTTGAGGAGCCTGTTCGCAGTCAGATACTGCGGGTCGGCGGGTCCGATCTCGGAGAGCGCCGCCATCGCCTGCTTCTTCAGCACGCACAGCTCATAGCCGAGGCTGGAGTTGAACACAAAGTCCGCATCTTCCTGATTGGGATAGATCCAGCGGAATTCGCCGTTCCGCACCGACTGCCACATGTCGATCGTATGGGCGGCGGGACAGTTTCTGAACTTCATGTCCCGCACGATCCGACGGATGAGCCGCGTGTTCGTGACGGAGAGCGGGGAGTGGTTGTCGATGTTGAGCTGGGCGTGCGGCGCAATATAGATCTTGAATTTCTGATGTTTGGGAATGGACTTCGTCAGCTTTTCGTTGAGCGCATGGATGCCCTCGATGATGATGGGGACATTCTGCTCCACCTTGATCGTCCTGCCCTTTTCCCGCTTGTCGGAGCGGAAGTTGAAGCGGGGCAGGGTGACTTCCTCGCCGTTGATGAGGTCGAAGAGGTCCTTGTTGAAGAGCTCGGTGTCGAGACAGTTGATGTGCTCGAGGTCGAGTTCGGTCACGGGCTTCCCCTGAATTTCGCAGATCTTGTCCTTCTCGAAATAGTAGTCGTCCATCGAGATCGTGACGGGGTTGATGCCGCGCGACATGAGTTCGATGCGCAGACGGTTGCAGAAGGTCGTCTTGCCGCTCGAACTCGGTCCCGCGATCGCGACGAGACGGACGTTCTCGATGTCCTTCTCGATCATGTCGCCCAGCTCCGCAAGCTGTCTGTTGTGATACGCCTCGCACATCTGCACGAATTCGAGCGTCTCGCCGCGGTCGATCTTACGGTTGATGTCATTCACCGTCTGGACCTTCGCCCGAACTGCCCAGTCGTAGGAGCGCTGCAGCGTGCGGCAGTACGTCGATTCTTCCTCGAATTCGGGAATGTTGGAGTCGAGGTCGTGGCGGGGGTACTGGATGATGAGACCGGGGCTGTAGGGCGTGATGGTATAATTATGGATGCAGCCCGTCGACGGCACCATATAGTTGTGCATATAGTTGAAATATTCCCCGCATTTGTAGAGATGCACCGTGGTCTCGGGACGGTATTTGAGAATTTCGATCTTGTCGTCGAGACGGAATTTTTTGTAGATCTCCGTCGCCTCTTCGATCGTCACCGTCACCCGCTCGATAGGGAGATCTTCCTCGACGATGCGCTTGACTTCCGCCGTCACCGCCTCGACCGCCCGCGACATGTTGAAGTTTTTCGTGAGCGCCTGACAGGAGATGGAGCGGGAAATGTTGTAGGAAAAGCGGATCTTGACGTCGGGATAGAGATGATAGAACGCCATCGCGACGATGTAGCGAAGGCTTGCGCTGTACGCCCTGCCCGCCTCTTCGTTGCCGAGGTTGAGAAGCGCGATCTTCATGCCGTTGTTCTTTTCCGAGAGACGGTAGTTGAGTTCCTTGACCTGTGCGCCGACACGGCAGACCACGAGGTTTTTTCTGTCCTTTTTGTCGATGAGATCGAGGACGCGGGTCCCTTCCTCGACGGACAGTTGTTTGTCGTTGAATTTGACTTGGATCATGATTTTCCCCTCTTATTTTCAGTTGAGTTCTATATTATACAACAAAAAATTCGGCTTTGCAAGGGGTTTTGATAAATTTTTTCTGTTTTTGTGAATGGATTTCACAGAGGATATCATTCCGTCACGAGAGAGAACCTACCCCCAGCGGGGGGGACTTTACCCTCTCCATGGGAGGGTGGAGCGGCGCAATTCTGCTCAACAGCCCAGTGGGCTGTGAGCTGCGCCGTGACAGGAGCGCTGGCAGGCGCGAAGGGCTTTGCGGCGGTCCCTGCCGCCCAAAGGTAGGGGAGTGGGTCACCGCATTCCCTCGTCGCCCCTCGGGGTCCCCGCAAAAAGACGAAGTATTTTTGCGGGGTGGTTTAGGGGAGATGTCGAGGCGTAGCCGAGACAGAGGGGTTTCAAAAACCCCTTTCCCCTCGCAAGCTCGGGGACTTCCCCTATAAGGGGCAGCAAGGGACACAACGTCATCCCGCGTCTCCCACGTCATCCCGAGGCGTTGCCGAGGGATCTCGTCCTTGAGATTTCTCGCTACGCTCGAAATGACGTACAGACAGGGGGTGGGTCACCACAGCCGCACAAAGCAGAAAAAACCCGCCCATGGGGCGGGTTTGAAAGTATTCAGACGGCAGGGGCGAGTTTTTTCTTCTTCTTGAGCTGCGTCTCGAGTTCGGTGCATGTCTCCTGCAGTTCCTCGGTCGTCTCGGTCACGTCGACGCCGTCGAGAATGTTCTGCAAATTGTATTCCGTATTGAGATAACGGATCGTCTGGTACCCGATGAGGGCTGTCAGCGTCCCGTTTGCAAGTCCCTGCACGGACGAATCGACGACCGTCGAGATGATGCTCCCCAAAATGGGAATGCCCTTGACGGCGTCGCCCATCGTCTTGACGACGGCGTTCCCGACATTGAGACCGCCCAGCCCCAGCGCGATGAGAGAATTTCGGATGACGCCGACAAAGATCTTCGCGAGGCGCACGTCCGAGGGGCGGAACCCGTACAGGAACACGAGATCCTTGATGAGCTGCGTATTGACGGCGATGACGAGGGCGGCGTCGATCTTGTCCGACTGCGAGAGCGCCGAGTACATCGCAGACCGCATCGAACTCTTGAGAATGAGGGACTTCGCCGACTTTTTGACGGAACCCTTGTAGAGGGAAGTCAGCGTCTCCTTGAGCGCCTCATCGTCCCCCGCATTCCGTGCGATGGCGAGCTTTCCGACAAGCTCCCCGTCGTACCAGCCCGCTCCCTCGACGCGGGCGGTGAAGTTGATCATCTTGTCGGCGATCTCTTGCCGCACCTTGCGGTTGTGCCGCTTGGCGGAAGAAGCCGTCTGCGCATTGACGTTCGTCATGAAATAGGGCGCCCGCAAGATTTTGACGAGGGGCACGACGAAGATGAGAATGTACAGGATGAGGCAGACGGCGCCCGCCGCATAGCCCGCATATTCGTTGATGTCATAGACGCGCATGGCGACGAGGAAGAGCAGGACGAACAGAAAGACGCCGATGATCGCCGCAAGGATGTGCAGAAAGGTCTTTGCGCCCTTGACGTTCTGCCGCTTGACGTACTTCTGTTCATATTCGTATATCGTCATCTTCTCGCTCTTTTCCTCGGAATGGTCCCTTTTTGCCATAGATGTTCTCCCGATGTGGTTTGACTCTATTCTACAATAAATTTTTGATTTTGTAAAGGGGGGAAAGAGATTTTTCGCCGTCGGCACGAGAAGGGGCTCCCCGCGCATACGATGAAGTGACTGTACCGATGAAATACTCTTGCGGAGGTCCTGCGTATGCGGTGGTTTGTGTCTCTCTTGCCGTGGGAACAGGCGATGTTCGCTTCCCTGCTGCTTTTTTCCCTGACGACGCTCGGTGCGTCCTTCGTGTTCTTCTCGCGGGGGGTGAAGGCGTCCGTCCTCACCCTCATGAACGGGGCGGCGGCGGGGATCATGATTGCGGCATCCTTCTTCTCTCTCCTTCTGCCCGCGCTGGAATATGAGAGCTTTTTGCCGAATTATGTGACGGTCACGCTCGGGTTTCTCCTCGGCGGGGCATTCATCTCCGTGAGCGATCTCCTGCTCTCCCGCCGCAAGAAACGCTTTCTCTTCGGGGACGAGCGGACCGCGCTCCTCTTCCTCGCCGTCACTTTGCACAACATTCCAGAAGGCATGGCAGTGGGGGTCGCATTCGCCGTCGCGGGCGGGGAGCATGCCGTTCTCTCCGCCTTCCTGCTCGCCCTCGGCATCGGGATCCAGAACTTCCCAGAGGGACTGTGCGTCGCCTTCCCTCTCCGCGCGAAGGGGCTTTCCGCCCGCAAGAGCTTTTTCCTTTCCGCTCTGTCGGGATCGGTGGAGATCCCCGCCTGCCTTCTCGGCGCATTGGCGGCTGCGGGCATCGGGGGACTGCTGCCGTGGGCCCTCGCCTTCTCCGCGGGCGCGATGGTCGCCGTCGTCTGTTCGGAACTCATTCCCGAATGTTTTTCCCAAAACAAGACCCTCTCGTCCTTCGGGCTTGTCGCGGGATTCTGTCTCATGATGATCCTCGATGTCGCCCTCGGCTGAACGTGTCCTTTCAAAAATCGCACCCCATTCATGAAAATTGCGGAAAAAACGGAAGAAAATGGTATGATTTTTTGCGGAACGTCCATACTTTGGGCATGGAACAGGAAAAACGGGAAAAGACGGCGCCGCAGAGAAGGGTCGCGGTCGTCGTCGGCGCCTCTTCGGGCATCGGACGGGAGACGGCGCTCCGCCTCGCAGCCAGAGGGTATAAAGTGTTCAACATCTCCCGTACTCCCTTCAAGGGAGACAGGGTGCAGACGGTGGAAGCGGATGCCGCCGAAGAGGGGGCGGTGCGGCGTGCCGTCGAGAGCATCGGCGCGGAGACGGAGGGCATCGATATCCTCGTCTATTCGGCGGGTTTTTCGATGGCGGCGCCCCTCGAGCACGCCAAGAGCGGGGACTATCGGTATCTCTTCGAAGTCAACTATTTCGGCGCGGTGGAAGCGCTCAAGGCGGCGTCTCCCTTCCTCAAGCGCAGGAACGGGCGGGCGATCCTCATCGGCTCCCTCGGCGGGGATCTCCCCATTCCCTTCGACGGCTTCTATTCGTCCTCGAAAGCCGCCCTCGTCATGCTGGCGCGGGAGAGCGATCTCGAGTTGCGCAAGCACGGCGTGCGGGTCATGGCGCTCCTTCCCGGGGGAACGGCGACGGACTTCACCTATTCGAGGCGTGTGTACGGGGAAGAGGACGCAAAGTCCTATTCTCCTTCCGTCAAGAAGGCGTCTGCGGCGCTCGCAAACATGGAACAGGGGGGAATGAATCCTTCTCTCGTCGCCGATGCGGTTGTCAAGCTCGCCGATCGGAGAAATCCCGCGACCGTCAACGTCGCAGGCGGGAAGAACGCCGTCGCGCGGTACCTCTGCAAGCTCCTTCCCGAGCGCGTCACCGACTGGTTCGTGCGCAAAAAATTCAACCAGCGCTGACCCCTTCTTTCCGCGGGGAGAGGCGCGGCTGAACGGAAAGCACAAGCAAAAGTAAAAATCGGTCAGAATGAAAATTTCGCGGATACCTTCCCCGAACATTTGACAAACTTTTTTCCGCTTGTTATAATAGTGTCATGAAAAGAGCGGGCGGATCTCTCCGCATCTGGCGGAGAGGAAAATTTCATGATTTGTTCGCTATCAAGGCATGTTTTTTCGCGTAGAGAAAACTGCCTTTTATTTTCTCGGAGGTTTTCATGAAAAAAGTCGGCATTGTGATGGGGTCCGATTCGGACCTGCCCGTCGTGGAGAAGGCGGCAGAAGTTCTGCGGGAGTTCGGCGTTGAATCCGAAATGCACATCTATTCGGCGCACCGTACGCCCGAGGAGGCGCGGGAATTTTCCCTGCATGCGGCGGAGAACGGCTTCGGCGTCCTCATCGCGGCGGCGGGCATGGCGGCGCACCTCGCGGGGGCGATCGCGGCGAACACCGTCCTTCCCGTCATCGGCATCCCGATCGCGGGCGGCGCCCTCAAGGGAATGGACGCGCTGCTCTCCACCGTCATGATGCCCTCGGGCATTCCCGTCGCGACGGTCGCCATCGACGGGGCGAAAAACGCCGCCTATCTCGCGCTCGAGATCCTCGCAGTCGGGGATGCGGAGCTGCGGGACAAGCTTCTCCGTTTCCGCGGGGAAGGGAGAGAGAACGTCCTCAAAAAGGACAAAAAACTGCGCGGCTGATCCGCCGAAACAAAGACCCAAATTCCAAAAAGGAGAAAGCATATGGAAAAGAAAGAGCAGCTCTATGAAGGAAAGGCAAAAAAGGTCTATGCGACCGACGATCCCGCCCTGTGCATCGTGTCGTACAAGGACGACGCGACGGCATTCAACGGACTCAAAAAGGGGACGATCGCGGGCAAGGGCGTCGTCAACAACCGCATGACGAACATGATGATGCAGCTTCTCGAAAAGCGCGGCGTTCCCACCCATTTCGTAAAGGAGCTTTCCGACCGCGACACCCTCGTCAAGAAGGTCAAGATCGTGCCCCTCGAGGTCATCATCCGCAACGTCTCCGCGGGGAGCTTCGCAAAGCGGTACGGCGTGGAAGAGGGGATCCCCTTCGACGAGCCGACCATTGAGTTCTCCTACAAGAACGACGAACTCGGCGACCCTCTCCTCAACACCTATCATGCGCTTGCCCTCAAGCTTGCGACGAAAGAGGAGATCACCCTCATCGAGACGTACGCCTTCCGCGTCAACGAAGTGTTGAAGGAGTACTTCCTCGCGCTCGGCGTCAAGCTCATCGACTTCAAGCTCGAATTCGGCAAACTTCCCGACGGCACGATCGTGCTCGCGGACGAAATTTCGCCCGACACCTGCCGCTTCTGGGACGCAAAGACCGACGAGAAGCTCGACAAGGATCGCTTCCGCCGCGACATGGGCGGCGTCGAGGACGCGTACAGAGAGATCTTCAAGCGGGTCACCGCGGGCAACTGAATCGATTCGGAAGAGGAAGATATGTCACAGATCCATGAAGAATGCGGCGTGTTCGGCATCTTTTCGCAAGAGGTGCAGGATGTCGCAAACACCTGCTACTACGCCCTGTTCGCGCTCCAGCACCGCGGGCAGGAATCGGCGGGCATCGTCGTCAACCGCGACGGCGTGTTCTCGGCATATAAGGACACGGGGCTTGTGAACGATGTGTTCACGGCGGAGACCCTTGCGGCGCTCGGGCAGGGAAACGCGGCGATCGGACACGTCCGCTATTCCACCACGGGCTGCGGGGGAAGGGAGAACGCCCAACCTATCGTCGTCAAACATCTCAAGGGCAACCTCGCGCTCGCCCACAACGGCAACCTCGTCAACGCCTTCGAACTGCGGAGTTCCCTCGAAGAAGAGGGGAGCATCTTCCACACGACGGCGGACACCGAAGTCATCGCCTACATCATCACGAAGGAGCGCGTCAGGGCGCGTTCGATCGAAGAGGCGGTGCTTGCCGCCATGGACCGTCTGGAGGGAGCCTATTCCTTCCTCGTGATGTCGCCGAGCAAGCTCATCGCCGTGCGCGACCCGCTCGGCTTCCACCCGCTCTGCTACGGCGTAAGGGCGGACGGGGCGTATGTCGTCGCCTCGGAGAGCTGTGCGCTCGACGCGATCGGCGCAAAACTCATCCGCGAAGTGGACCCCGGGGAAATGCTCGTGTTCACCAAGGACGGCGTGACTTCGGATAGGACCCACTGCGGAAAGAAAAAGCGGCTCTGCGTATTCGAATATCTCTACATCGCCCGTCCCGATTCCGTCATCGAGGGGAAGTCCGTCCATGAGGCGAGAAAGCAGGCGGGGAAATTCCTTGCCGAAGCCTATCCGATCGATGCGGACGTCGTCGTCGGCGTGCCCGATTCGGGACTGGACGCCGCATACGGCTATGCGGAAGCCTCGGGCATTCCGTACGGGATCGGATTCATCAAGAACAAATACATCGGCAGGACCTTCATCGCGCCCGTACAGGCGGCGCGGGAGGACAGGGTCCGCATCAAGCTCAACGTCCTGAAGTCCGCCGTCGCGGGCAAGCGGGTCATTCTCGTGGACGACAGCATCGTCCGCGGCACGACCTGCGAGCGGATCGTCCGCATGCTGCGCAGCGCAGGCGCCAAGGAAGTGCACATGCTCTCCTCCGCGCCCGCCTTCCTCAACCCCTGCTACTACGGGACGGACATCGACTCGCGCGAAAATCTCATCGCCTGCCACCATTCCATCGACGAGATCGCAAAGATCATCGGGGCGGACTCCGTCGGCTATCTTCCCCTCGAAAAGGTCAGATATCTGACGGGCGGGGACGGAACGGGCTTCTGCACGGCGTGCTTCGACGGGGACTATCCCACCGAGGAGCCGACGGCGGTCGGAAAGAACCGCTTCGAGCGTCCCATTTCGGAAAACCCCAAATTCATGAACGGCTGAACTTCCCCGCACGGGGGCATTTCATAGGAACGAACAGGAGAAACTATGCAAAAGAGCTATTCCGAAAGCTACAAAGAGGCGGGTGTAGACATCACCGCGGGCTACAGGGCGGTGGAACTCATGAAGGCGCATGTCGCCCGCACGATGCCCATGGGCAAGGCGGACATCGGCGGGTTCGGCGGACTCTGGACGCTCCCCTCTGGCATGAAGGAACCCGTCCTCGTCTCGGGCACGGACGGCGTCGGCACCAAGCTGCGCATCGCCCAACTCATGAACAGACACGACACGATCGGCATCGACTGCGTCGCGATGTGCGTCAATGACGTCATCTGCTGCGGCGCAAAGCCGCTCTTCTTCCTCGACTATATCGCCTGCGGGAAGAACATTCCCGAAAAGATCGCCGCGATCGTCGGCGGCGTGGCGGAGGGCTGCGTCCGCGCGGGGTCGGCGCTCATCGGCGGCGAGACGGCGGAACACCCCGGCATGATGGCGGAGGACGACTACGACCTTGCGGGCTTCTCCGTCGGCATCGTCGAGAAGAGCCAGATCATCGACAATACCAAGATGAAAGCGGGGGACGTCATGCTCGCATTGCCTTCTTCGGGCGTGCATTCCAACGGCTTCTCCCTCGTGCGGAAGGCGCTCGACATCGAGAACGCCGACCTCTTTGCCCCCGTCGGGGCGCTCGGCGGCGCTTCCCTCGGGGAGACCCTGCTTGAGCCAACAAAGATCTATGTGAAGCCCATTCTGTCCCTTCTCGGACGGGTGGAAGTTCTGGGCATCTCCCACATCACGGGCGGCGGATTTTACGAGAACATTCCCCGTTCCCTTCCCAAGGGGCTGGGCGTGGAGATCAAGAAAGAGGACGTGCGCACGCCGCCCGTATTCGGCTACATCCGCGAGCGGGGAAAGATCTCCGAACATGACATGTTCAACACCTTCAACATGGGCGTCGGCATGACCGTCGTCGTGCGGGAGAAGGACGCCGAAACAGCCCTCAATGTTTTGCGGGAGAGCGGCGAAAACGCCTACCGTCTGGGGACGGTCGTCAAGGGCGAGGGGGTCGGGATCCTCTGATCCCAAAGGAACAGAGCATGAAAAAAGTCAGGATCGCCGTCCTGTGTTCGGGCGGCGGAACAAATTTACAGGCGCTTCTGAATGCGGGCGAGGCGGGACTTCTCCCGCACGGGGAAGTCGTCCTCGTCATCGCCGACAGCGGGGACGCTTATGCGCTCCGACGTGCGGAGCGCCACGGCGTGGAGACTGCCGTTTTCGACAAGAAAGTCTATCCGAGAGAGGAACGGGAGAGGGAGATCCTGCGCTGTCTCAAGGAGAAGGAGATCGACCTCGTCGTCCTCGCGGGCTTCATGACCGTGCTCTCGGAGAACTTCGTCTCCGCCTACAGGGACCGAATCCTGAACATTCACCCCGCGCTCCTGCCGAGCTTCGGCGGCGTCGGCATGTACGGCTTGCATGTGCATGAAGCGGTGCTGCGGGCGGGTGTCAAGGTGACGGGCGCGACGGTGCATGTCGTCACGGACGTCTGCGACGGCGGACCCATTCTCGCACAGAGAGCGGTCGAAGTCCGTGAAGGGGACACCCCCGAGACGCTGCAAAAGCGGGTCATGCGCGAGGCGGAATGGGTCATCTACCCCGAAACGGTCGAGTCCTATTGCGCAAAACTTTCCCAAGAAAACTGAAAATACCTTCCGAAAAGGAGTTCATCATGAAAAAGAGGATCAACAAACTATTGCAGGCAAACAGCTATCCCGGGCGGGGGATCGTCGTCGGGAAGAGCAAGGACGGCAAGCGGGCGATGCTCGCCTACTTCATCATGGGAAGGAGCGAAAACAGCCGCAACCGCGTGTTCGTCAAAGAGGGCGACGAGGTCAAAACGCAGCCTTATGATGCGAAAAAGGTCGTCGATCCGTCCCTCATCATCTATTCTCCCGTCAAAGTCGTCGGAAACACGACGATCGTCACCAACGGCGACCAGACGGACACCATCGAGCAGTCCCTCAAGGAGGGGATCTGCTTCCGCAGGGGACTGCAACAGCGCACCTTCGAACCCGATGCGCCCAACTTCACGCCCCGCATCAGCGCCGTTCTGAACCTCGGGAAGAAAGTCTCCGATTTCAACTACGAACTCTCGATCTTGAAATGCGGCGACGGCAAGGGCAAAGCCTGCAACCGCTATTTCTATCTCTATACGCCCGTCAGCGGCGTGGGGCATTTCCTGCACACCTATAAAAAGAACGGGACGCCTCTCCCCGCATTTGAGGGGGAACCCGTCCCCGTCATGATCCCGAACGACCTCAAGGAGTTCGCAGACGGGATCTGGGAGAGCCTCAACGAAGAGAACAAAATTTCCCTCTACTGTCGTGCGATCGACCTCAAGAGCGGCGCATATGAGGACGTTTTGTATAATAAGAACAAGTAAAAAGCAGGGCGAGAGAGGTGTCTATGAAAGAATTTGAATTGAAATACGGCTGCAATCCCAACCAAAAGCCCGCAAGGATCTACATGGAAAACGGAAAGGAACTTCCCGTCGAGATCCTCAACGGCAGACCCGGGTACATCAACTTCCTCGACGCGCTCAACGCATGGCAGCTCGTCAAAGAGATCAAGGAAAACACGGGATATGTCGCGGCGACGAGCTTCAAGCACGTCTCCCCGACATCCGCCGCGATCGGCAAAAAACTGACCCCTTCCCTCAAAAAGTCCTGTTTTGTGGACGATATCGAGGGGCTGGATGACTCTCCGCTCGCCTGCGCGTACGCACGGGCAAGGGGGACGGACCGCATGAGTTCCTTCGGGGACTGGATCGCCCTCTCCGACGAGTGCGACGAAACGACGGCGCGTGTCATCGCCCGCGAGGTCTCGGACGGCATCATCGCGCCTTCCTATTCCCCCGAGGCGCTTGAGATCTTAAAAGGGAAGCGCAAGGGCGGCTACAACATCGTCAGGATCGATGCGGGCTATGTCCCCGAAGAGATCGAGCACAAGCAGGTGTTCGGCGTCACCTTCGAGCAGGGCAGAAACAATTTCAAGATCGACAGACATCTTCTCGAAAACATCGTCACGCGGGAGAAAGAACTCCCCGCGGACAAGGCGGTGGACCTCATCATTTCCCTCATCACACTCAAATATACGCAGAGCAACTCCGTCTGTTTCGCAACAGACGGGCAGGCGATCGGCGTCGGCGCGGGGCAGCAGTCGCGCATCCATTGCACCCGCCTCGCGGCGCAGAAGGCGGATCTCTGGCATCTCCGCCAGCACGAAAAGGTCCTCTCCCTGCAGTTTGCGGAGGGGGTCGGCAGACCCGAAAAGAACAACATCATCGACCTCTATCTCTCGGACACCCCCGAGGAAGTCACGGGAGAGGACGTCTGGAGACAGAACTTCTCCGTCCGTCCCGAACCCTTCACGAAGGAAGAAAAGGAAGCCTATCTCAAGACCGTGACGGGCGTTTCGCTGGGGAGCGACGCCTTCTTCCCCTTCTCGGACAACATCGAGCGGGCGTTCCGCAACGGCGTCTCCTATGTCGCCGAACCGGGCGGGTCCGTCCGTGACGACCTCGTCATCGAAGCAGCCGACCGTCATCACATGGTCATGGCATTCACGGGAATGAGACTGTTCCACCATTGAGGAGAGCAACATGAAGATCCTTGTCATCGGCGGCGGGGGAAGAGAACACGCCGTCATCAAAGCCTTAAAACGCAACATAAGTGTCGAAAAAGTGTGGTGTCTCCCCGGGAACGGGGGCATCGCGCAGGACGCGGAGTGCTACCCCGTCAAGGCGACGGACATCGAGGGCATCGTCGCGTTCGCGCGGGAGAAAAAGCCCGACTTTGCCGTCGTCACGCCCGACGACCCGCTCTGTCTCGGCTGTGTCGACAGACTGGAAGAGATCGGCGTGCCCTGTTTCGGACCGCGGAAAGAGGCGGCGATCATCGAGGGGAGCAAGGTTTTCTCCAAACAGCTCATGAAAAAGTACGGCATTCCCACCGCGGACAGCGCCGTCTTTACGGACCCCGACGAGGCGAAGGCATTCTTAAAAACGCACGGATATCCCACCGTCATCAAGGCGGACGGGCTTGCGCTCGGCAAGGGCGCCGTCATCGTCAACACCTTCGAAGAGGCGGAGAGGACGGTCGAGGACATGATGATCGGAAAGATCTTCGGCGAGAGCGGTTCCCGCGTGCTCATCGAGGAATTTCTGACGGGTCCCGAGGTCTCCGTGCTCTCCTTCACGGACGGCAACACCGTCGTCCCGATGGTCTCTTCCATGGATCACAAGCGGGCAGCCGACAACGACGAGGGACTCAACACGGGGGGCATGGGAACGGTCGCTCCCAACCCCTATTACACGCCCGAGATCGCAGATATCTGCATGAAAACGATCTTTTTGCCGACGATCGAGGGGATGAAACAGGAGGGGAGACCCTTCCGCGGCTGTCTCTATTTCGGACTGATGCTGACGCCGAAGGGTCCCAAGGTCATCGAGTACAACTGCCGCTTCGGCGATCCCGAGACGCAGGTCGTCCTGCCCCTTCTCGAGAGCGATCTTCTGACGGTCATGCAGGCTTGCAGGAACGGGACGCTCACGGCGGACATGGTAAAATTCAAGAAGGGAGCCGCCTGCTGCGTTGTCTCGGCGTCCCGCGGCTATCCCAAAAAATACGACACGGGGTACGAAATCACCCTTCCCCAGACCGAAAAAGACGAATATATCTACATTGCGGGGGCAAAGCTCTCGGACGGAAAGCTCTTGAGCGCGGGCGGCAGAGTACTCGGCGCCGTCGCGACGGCGGACACCCTCCGACAGGCGGTCAAGCGTGCTTACGCGCTCTCCGACCGCATCTTCTTCGAGAACTGTTACAGACGTTCGGACATCGGCGCAAGGGCATTGAAGGCGCTCGGAGGAAAATGAGATGGTTTACAGGATCTACGTTGAGAAAAAGGACGGCTTCGACCACGAGGCGAGGACACTTCTGAAGGACATCAGGGAGCTTCTCGAGATCGGCGGAGCCGAAAAAGTGCGGGTCATCAACCGCTACGACGCCGAGGACATCGACGGGGAACTCTTCGAAAGGAGCGTCAAGACCGTCTTTTCGGAGCCGCAGATGGATATTGCGGCGAGGGAGACCGACTTCGGGGACGCGCAGGTGTTCGCCGTCGAGTATTTGCCCGGGCAGTTCGACCAGAGGGCAGATTCCGCCGCGCAGTGCATCCAGCTCCTCTCCCAAGGGGAGAGACCGCTCATCCGTACCGCCAAGGTGTACGCCGTCTACGGGAAGGTCTCTTCGGAAGAACTCGACCGCATCAAGCGCTACGTCATCAACCCCGTCGAGAGCAGGGAGGCGAGCCTCGAACTTCCCGCAACCCTCAAAATTTCCCACCCCATTCCGACAGAAGTGGAAATTTTGCACGGATTTACGGCGCTCGAGGGGGAAGAACTTGCGGCATTCGTCCAAAAATACGCCCTCGCGATGGACGAGGACGACCTCAAATTCTGCCGCGACTACTTCGCGGGAGAGAAGAGGGACCCCACTCTCTCCGAGATCCGCATGATCGACACCTATTGGTCCGATCATTGCCGCCATACGACCTTTCTGACGACGATCGACAGCGTCAAATTCGAGGATAAACTCCTGATGGACGCCTTCGACGAATACCTCTCCGCGCGCGAAGAACTCGATCGGAAGAAGCCGATAAACCTCATGGATATCGGCACGATCGCCTGTAAACTCCTCAAAAAACGCGGGTTATTGCGCAAATTGGACGAGAGCGACGAGATCAACGCCTGCACCGTCAAGATCAAAGTGAATGTGGACGGGAAGGACGAAAACTGGCTCCTTCTCTTCAAGAACGAGACACACAACCACCCGACGGAGATCGAACCCTTCGGCGGGGCGGCGACCTGCATCGGCGGCGCGATCCGCGATCCGCTCTCGGGCAGGAGCTACGTCTATGCCGCCATGCGCGTCACGGGCGCGGGGGATCCCCTCGTCCCCGTCAGGGATGCGCTGAAGGGCAAGCTCCCGCAGCGCAAGATCGTGACGACTGCCGCGGCGGGATATTCTTCCTACGGAAACCAGATCGGACTTGCCACGGGGCAGGTCGACGAGATCTATCATGCGGGGTACGTCGCAAAGCGCCTCGAGATCGGCGCCGTCATCGCGGCGACGCCCGAGGAGAACGTCCGCCGTGAGACGCCCGCCCCCGGGGACAAGGTCATCCTTCTCGGCGGCAGAACGGGCAGAGACGGCTGCGGCGGAGCGACGGGGTCCTCCAAGCCGCACACCCTCGAGAGCCTCACGAAGTGCGGCGCGGAAGTGCAAAAGGGGAATGCGCCCGAGGAGAGAAAGCTCCAGCGCCTCTTCCGCGACAGGCGGGCGACCCTTCTCATCAAGCGCTGCAACGACTTCGGCGCGGGCGGGGTGTCCGTCGCCATCGGGGAACTCGCCGACGGGCTTGACATCGACCTCGACCTCGTTCCCAAAAAGTATGACGGGCTGGACGGGACGGAACTTGCCATCTCCGAGAGTCAGGAGCGCATGGCAGTCGTCGTCGAGGCGGACAAAGCCGAGGAATTCATCTCCCTCGCGCATGCCGAAAATCTCGAAGCGACCGTCGTCGCGACGGTGACGAAGGAGCCTCGCCTTCGGATGTGCTGGAACGGAAAGACGATCGTCGACGTCAGCCGCACCTTCCTCAACAGTAACGGGGCGGAGAAGCACATCTCCGTGGCGCCCGAAAAATATCAAAGCTATCGGCGGGAGACGCCCGTATCCTTCACGGAAGGCTACACGGCGCTTGCGGGCGACCTCAACGTCTGCTCCAAGCGGGGGCTTTGCGAACGGTTCGACTCGACGATCGGCGCGGGGACCGTGCTCATGCCCTTCGGGGGGAAGTACCAGATGACTCCCCCGCAGGCGATGGTCCATCTCGTCTCCGTCGAGAAGGGGCACACGGACACCGTCTCCTACATGGCATGGGGCGGGAACCCCTACATTGCCGAAAAGAGTCCCTTCCACGGGGCATATCTCGCCGTCGTCGAGAGCGTCAGCAAGCTCGTTGCGACGGGCGCCGACCTCAACGACACCTATCTCACCTTCCAGGAATATTTTCTGAAGCCGCAGCATGACCCCAAGCGGTGGGGGCAGCCCCTTGCGGCGCTCCTCGGGGCGTTCAAGGCGCAGACCGACCTCAAGATCGCGGCGATCGGCGGGAAGGACTCGATGAGCGGGACCTTCGAACACATCGACGTTCCCCCGACCTTCGTCTCCTTCGCCGTCACGACGGGGAACGTCCAAGAGGTCGTCTCTCCCGAATGGAAGGGCGCGGGGCACACCGTCATCCTTCTGAAACCTGACTATGACATGGACGGCTTGCCCGTGACGGAGTCCCTCGAGAGGACGTTTGCGGCGGTGAACAGTCTCATGCGGCAGGGACGGGTCCTCGCGGCATTCACGCCGACCTTTGGCGGGATCGCCGAGGGCGTCCTCAAGAGCTGCCTCGGCAACGGAGTCGGCTTTGCCTTTGAAGATCTTCCCTTGGACGAGCTGTTCGGCTACAACTACGGTGCCTTTGTTTTGGAGCTTTCGGAAGGGGAGACCGCGGGCATGGTCCTCGGAAAAACGCTCAAAGAGCCTGTCATTTCCCGAAAGAACGAGAAGATCGCGCTCTCCGCGCTGCAGTCCGTCTATGAGGAAAAACTCGAACCCGTCTATCCGTGCGATCCGCACATCTCGGGCAGGAGCGCAAACAAGTGCACCTTCAAGACGCACAGCACCCTCTTCCCCGCGGCAAGGACAGCCCGCCCGCGCGTGCTCATCCCCGTGTTCCCGGGGACCAACTGCGAGTATGACACCGCCAAGGCGTTTGCGGACGCGGGAGCGGAGACGGACGTGTTCGTCATCCGCAACAACACGCAGGACGAGGTCTCCTTCTCCGCCGAGGAATTCGCCCGCCGCATTCAAGGGAGCCAGATCGTCTTTATCCCCGGGGGCTTCTCGGGCGGGGACGAACCGGACGGCTCGGGCAAGTTCATCACGGCATTCTTCCGCGGCGAACGGGTGAAGGAGCAGATCTCCGCCCTTCTCGAGAGGCGGGACGGTCTCATGGGGGGCATCTGCAACGGCTTTCAGGCGCTCATCAAGCTCGGTCTCGTGCCCTACGGCAAGATCATCGAGACGGACGAGAGCTGTCCGACGCTCACCTTCAACGACATCGGGCGGCACCAGTCGCGGATCGTGCGCGTGCGGGTCGCTTCCGTCAACTCCCCTTGGCTGAAAGGGGTCGAGGCGGGGGAGATCTACAGCGTGCCCATCTCCCACGGCGAGGGCAGATTCGTCGCCCCCGACGCGCTCATCAAGGAGCTTGCGGCGCGGGGACAGATCATGACGCAGTACGTCGATCCGGACGGCGAGCCGACGCTCGACGTCCACTTCAACCCCAACGGCAGCATGGACGCCATCGAGGGCATTCTCTCCCCCGACGGCAGGGTGTTCGGCAAGATGGGACATGCAGAGCGGAAGGGAGACGGACTCTATCGGAACGTCGTCGGCAAGTACGACATGAAGCTCTTCGAGAGCGCAGTCAAGTATTTCAAAGGATAAAACTTCGGAGGTCTATCGATGAAAACAGATATTGAGATCGCACAGGCGGCAAACATTTCTCCCATCCGCGACATCGCCCTCAAGGCGGGGCTTACGGAGGACGAGATCGAATATTACGGCAAATACAAGGCGAAGATCGACCTCTCCGTCATGGACAGAAAGGTCGAGGACGGAAAGCTCATCCTCGTCACCGCCATCACGCCCACGCCCGCGGGCGAGGGAAAGACGACGACCACGATCGGACTTGCGGACGGACTGAAAAAGATCGGAAAGAAAGTCGTCGTCGCCTTGAGAGAACCTTCCCTCGGACCCGTATTCGGGATCAAGGGGGGCGCAGCGGGCGGCGGCTATGCGCAGATCGTCCCCATGGAGGACATCAATCTCCACTTCACGGGGGATTTCCATGCGATCGGCGCCGCAAACAATTTGCTCGCCGCCATGCTCGACAATCACATCTTTCAGGGGAACGCCTGCAACATCGACCCTTCCAAGATCACATGGAAGCGTTGCGTCGACATGAACGACCGCCAGCTCCGCTACATCGAGGACGGACTGGGCGGCGGCAAGAACGGCGTCCCGCGGAAGGACGGATACGACATCACCGTTGCGAGCGAGATCATGGCGGTCCTCTGCCTTGCGACCTCGCTCGGCGATCTGAAGGCGCGGCTCTCCCGCATCATCGTCGGCTACACCTATGACGACAAGCCCGTCACGGCGGGCGATCTCAAGGCGGCGGGGGCGATGACGGCGCTCTTGAAGGACGCCCTGAAGCCCAACCTCGTGCAGACGCTCGAGGGGACGCCCGCCCTCGTGCACGGCGGACCGTTCGCCAACATTGCGCACGGCTGCAACTCCGTCATCGCGACGAAAACGGCGCTCAAGCTCGGCGATTACGTCGTGACGGAAGCGGGCTTCGGCGCAGACCTCGGGGCGGAGAAATTCCTCGACATCAAGTGCAGGGCAGCGGGATTGACTCCCGCCGCGGTCGTCGTCGTTGCGACGGTCAGAGCCTTGAAAATGCACGGCGGACTGCCCAAGACGGAGCTTGCGGCGGAGGATCTCGGGGCGCTCGAGAGGGGACTTCCCAATCTCCTTCGCCACGTCTCCAACATGAAGAACGTCTATCATCTTCCCGCCGTCGTCGCGGTCAACCGTTTCCCCACCGATACGGACGCGGAGATCGCCCTCGTCATCGAGAAATGCAAAAAGCTCGGCGTCAACGTCGTGCTCTCCACCGTCTGGGCGGAAGGGGGCAAGGGCGGTACGGCGCTTGCGGAAGAGATCGTGCGGCTGTGCGGGGAGAAGAACGGCTTCACCTACTGCTATGACGAAAAGCTCCCCATCAAGGAAAAGATCCTCGCCCTGACGACGAAGATCTACGGCGGAGACGGCGTCGAATACACGCCCGAGGCGGAAGCGCAGATCGAACGGCTCGAGGCGCTTGGCTTTGACAAGACGCCCGTCTGCATGGCAAAGACACAATATTCCTTCTCCGACGACGCGACCAAGCTCGGCGCTCCCGAACACTTCACGATCACCGTGCGGAACGTCAAGATCTCCGCGGGCGCGGGATTCGTCGTCGCGCTGACGGGGAACATCATGACGATGCCGGGGCTGCCCAAAGTGCCGGCGGCGGAGAATATCGACGTAGATGAAAACGGAAAGATCGTCGGACTCTTTTAGTCCTTCCGAGGGGAGCGAACGCCTGCTCTTACAGAGGGCGGTGCCCCTTCTTCTCGCATGGTTCAAGGGTCACAAACGCGACCTTCCGTGGCGGCACGGAAGGACCTTCTACACGACCCTCGTCGCCGAACTCATGCTCCAGCAGACGCGCGTCGAGGCGGTCAAGGAGAAATACGTCGCCTTTCTGGAGAAATTTCCCACCGAGCGGGAACTTGCGCTCGCGTCCGAGGACGAAGTGCTCAAGGCATGGGAAGGTCTCGGATACTACACGAGAGCGAGGAACCTCAAGAGAGCCGCCGAGACCCTCTTTGAGAGGGGGACCCCTCGGACATGGGAGGGGGTAAAAGCGCTTGCGGGCGTCGGAGATTACACCGCGGGGGCGATCTCTTCCATTGCATTGGGGCTGAAAGAACCCGCCGTGGACGGGAACGTCCTTCGCATTCTGACCCGCCTCTTCGCCGACGGGAGCGCCGCGGACACCGTCAAGAAGAAATTTTCGGACCTCTTGCGGGAAGTCTATCCCGACGAGACGGCGGACTTCTGCGAGGGATTGATGGAACTCGGTGCGACGGTCTGCGTCCCGAACGGCGCTCCGCTCTGCGGGGAATGCCCGTGGAATGCGCTGTGCCGCGCTCATGGATCGGGCGAAGAAGAACGATACCCCGTCCGCGCGGAGAAGCGGGAGAGAAGAGTGGAGCACCTCGACGTGTTCGTCCTCAAAAACGGGGGAGCGTATGCCCTCAAAAAGCGGGAGAGCGGACTTTTGAAGGGGCTTTGGGAGTTCCCGAACGTTCCTTCCGCTCCGCGGACGGCGGAGTTTTGGGAAGGACACGGACTTTCCCTTCTCGCACTGAGGACCGCAAAGCACGTCTTTACCCATGTGGAATGGCGCATGACGGGCTACTTTGCCGAAGCGGCGACGCGCGGGGGAGAGTTCCTCTGGACGACGGCGGCGGAGATCGAAGAGAAGTACGCCATCCCGTCCGCCTTCAGGGCTTTTTCAGACTGGCTGAAGGGGGATTGAAAAAAGGCGGAGCAGCGCAAACCCTCTCCGTGGGAGAGGGATGTCGCATCGCGACAGGGTGTGGGTCACCGCATTCTCTCGTCGCCCCTCTTAGGGGAGATGTCGAGGCGAAGCCGAGACAGAGGGGTTTAACCCCTTTCCCCTCGCAAGCTCGGGGACTTCCCCTAAAAGGGGCAGCAAGGAATACCCTCTCCGTGGGAGAGGGATGTCGCATCGCGACAGGGTGTGGGTCACCGCAGTTACGTCAACCCATAAAAAAATCGCAAGCGGGGCTTGCGATTTTTGTCATATTCCGTCAAATTCGGAGAGGTCAGTCGGAGACGGGGGAAAGGGTCGGACTCGGGTCTGACCAATTCGGACCCGAGAGATTGATCGCATCGCCGTTTTCGTTATCATCAAAATAATATGCGATCTCGTAGTTCTTCCCATTCAGAACGATCTGAATGACGTCGTTCTTTTCGTCATATCCGACATATTCGACCTCAGCCGCAACGCCGTCGATCGTCACGGTAACGCTGTTTTCCGCGATCGTGACGCGGTAGACGACGTCAAAATACGTCCCCTCGTATGTCCCGTAGAACTTCTCCACGCCCTTTTCTTCGCCGCCCGCGCCGCCTTCCGTCTTGCACGGCAGGG
Source organism: uncultured Clostridia bacterium (assembly GCA_947626935.1). Classification (GTDB taxonomy): domain Bacteria; phylum Bacillota; class Clostridia; order Christensenellales; family Borkfalkiaceae; genus Gallimonas. The sequence goes on from CANQUD010000013.1 coordinate 29,813, forward strand.
TGAGGTTGACGGAGAAGTTGTCCGCCATGATGCTGATGGAGAGGACGTTGCCGTCGTTGTCGGTGTCGAGGGAGAGGTAGCATGCGGTCCCGTCAAAGGTGATCTGCAATTCGTTGTGACGCTTATCGTACCCCGTTACGGTGATCGGAATATCTTCCCCGTCCACGGAAGCCGTGATCGTGTCCTTTCCGATGACGACAACGTAGTGGTGGGACTTGAATTGGCTGTCCGTATCGTCTCCCTCGTATGTCCCGCAGAAGGTCTCGGGATATTCGACGGCGGGAGTGTCGGGATCCGCCGTTCCGCCCTCGGCGGTGTCGAGGAGATAGGGGAGTTTCGTCATATCCCAGTCGGAATAGGTCAATTCAAAGACCGTCTTGAAAGACCAGATCATCGTGCCGATCTCGACCTTCTCGATGACATCGTTTTTGACGGTGATCCGCACGCTGTAGGCGTATGCCATCGTGATGGGGTCGTTAAAGTTCCAAAGGATCTGTGCGACCTCGCGGACGATGTTCGTCTCCACGGTGCGAAGCTCGAACACGCCGTTTCCCTTCGCCTCGAACAGCTCCGCCGCAAAGGTGAAGTGGGGCTTGAAACCGTCGAGATCGGTGGCGGGGACAGTCTGCAAATTTTCGTCGACGGTCATTGCGACGTCTCCGATCGTGAGCTTGCCTTCCTCGAGATAGATCTCATGGAGCTTTCCGTCGCTGTGCAGATAATATCCGAGGTCGTTGCCGTCCCCTTCGTTCTGATAGATCGCATCTTCCGTCACGAAACAGTCGTATTCGGCGTCCTCTTTGACGTGATAGGTGTAGCTTTTCGCCCGTTCAGCCGCCTCGAGCGCATTCTTGAGAGAAGCGTGTGCGGCGGACGTCGGATAGGGGGTGATGCGTTCTCCGAGATCCATCGGTTCGGCGATGTCGAAGGCATAGTGGGACGTATAGGTGTAGTTGAGGGTGAAGCCCTCGCCGCGGGCGTTTACGACGCTGTCGATCTGAATGAAGGAGACCTTGCCTTCGTTCTCAAAGACGGTGAAGTTCGCGATATCCTCTTTCGCGCCCGTGAAGGCAAAGGCTGCCGCCTGCGCCTTTTCGGCGTCCGTCAGGGTGAAGCCGCCGTCCCCCGTGCCGATGAAGTCCTCGGGAGACAATTCTTCAAACGGGTTACTGTATTCCGAGAAATCCGTCCCCATGTCGCTAATTGTGAAGGTGTTGTCGAGATTGCGGGAGTACGAGACAGCTTTTCCGTTCTCATTTTTGTAGACACGGTTGTGCAGATAGATGTTATAGCTCCGCTCGTACTGGGTGTGACGGACGAGATCGCCGTCAAAGGCGACTTCGAAGTCATAAGAGAAGGAAATGGGATAGTTGTCGTTTCCGTCATACACGCGGGAATCCGATCCGTTGCCCGTATAGGCAGTCTGCCCCAAGAGACTCTCATAGACGCTTGCGGGCATGGGGACGGTCACAAAGACCGCCTCGAGCGTCACATCCTTCTCCACGGTGAAAGTGTATTTCCCGCCGACGGGCGACTTCTCCTCGCCGTCCGCCTTGAAGGAAGAGAGTTTTCTCCCCGGGAGAGGCTCCACGGTCGCCGTGACGGACGTCCCGACTGCATAGGCGTTGTCCTTCGCCTCGGGGGAGAGGGTCACCGTGCCGATCGTCTCATCAAAGACAAGGGTGACGGTGAAGGTATCCGACGGAGTCTGGGAAGGGTCGTCCGAAGGGTTCTCGGAAGGCTCCTCGGACCCGTTCGGATCCGTTGTCGATTGGTTGCCCTGCGGACCCTCGTTGCAGCCGACCGCCGCGATCGCGAGCAAGATGCATAAAATGCCGCAGAGAATGAATAATTTCTTTTTCATGGCGATACTCCAACAATTTTTATACAAGTATAACACAATTATGCGCATGATGTCAACAAAAATGCCCCCGTTATGCGTATTTTCATGCAAAACAAAAAATCTCCGCCCGTCGGCGGAGATTTTTTCGGGAAAGGTCCTATTCTTCGGTGGAAGGATTCATCATGTCGCATAGCTTGACGAGCGTCCCCGAGACGGGGAATGCGGCGAGGATGATGACGAGCAGGAAGAGGACTTTCGTTACGTCGAGTTGGACCTGATCCCACGCGTCATAGACGATGTTGCCGAGGGCGGGCACGGCGAGGACGACGATGGTCACGCCGAGGGAGATCGCATACACGCCGATGCGCAGGAAGTTGAAGGGCTGCAGGATCCTGTACAGAATGACGAGTCCGCCGAAGGTCATCGCGAGCATCATGAGCGGATTGATGAGGTTCTGCGTCGCGCCGTCGGTCTCGACGGTGAAAGCCACTTCTCCGAAGGATTCGGGGAAGATGCGTAGCCCGCCGTAGACGGCAAGGACGCACAAAATGAGGGTGAGCGCACCGGGGACACTTCGCGACATGACGAAGGGAATGAATTTCCCCTTGACCTTTGCCGCGTTCGGCTGGAAGATCGTGACGACCGTAGAGGGGAAGGCGGCGACGAGTACTTCGAAGAGCAGCATGTTGTTGGTGCGGAAGAAGTAAGGTTCCCCGAGACATGCGCAGAGGAGCGCGAGCGCCGTGATGAACAGCGTCTTTGTGATGTAGAGGGAAGCGGACGCCTTGATGTTGTTGATGACCCGCCGTCCCTCATAGACGACGGAGGGAAGGGTCAGGAAGTTGTTGTCCGTGAGGACGATGTGGGAGACGTTTCTCGCCGCTTCGCTGCCCGAGGCGACGGAGATCGCGCAGTCTGCCTCTTTGAGGGCAAGAATGTCGTTGACGCCGTCTCCCGTCATCGCGACGGTCGCTCCCTGCTTCTTGAGCGCCTGCACGAGGATTGCCTTCTGCTCGGGGGTCACCCGTCCGAACACGGTGTACTGCGTCGCGACGTTTGCGACTTCCCCTTCCGTCAGCCCGTCGAGGGAGATGTAACTGCTCGCATTCTTGACGCCCACGCGCCTTGCGACTTCGGAGACCGTCACGGGGTTGTCGCCCGAGATGATCTTGATCTCGACTTCATTCTCGCGGAACCACTTGATCGTCTCGACGGCGTCGGGACGGACGTTGTCGGCGAGGGTGATGATCGCCATGGGACGGAAGAGAGAGGGGAGCCTGTCGCCCGAGATCTGGCTCGGGGAATAGGCGAGAAGAAGGACGCGCAGCCCCGATTGGGCGTACTGTTTGACGATCTTTTCGATCTTGGGCGGCATGGGACGGAGCACAAATTCGGGTGCGCCCATGCAGAACGTCCCGATGTCCCCGAAGCTGACCGCGGAGAGCTTCCGCTTGGAAGAGAAGGGGATCTTCGCCGTCGCATGAAGAGCGGCGGAATGCCCGAACCGCGCCTCGAGCGCAATGGACGTCTGGTTGTTGTCCTCGAGGGAGAGGAGCATGGACCCCATGATGTCCTCGAGGGAGTAATCGGTGTAATTGTTGAGGATCATGCAGTCGTTGACCGTCATTCTGCCGTCCGTGATCGTGCCCGTCTTGTCAAGGCAGAGGACGTCGACGCGGGCGAGCATTTCGAGGGAATAGAGGTCCTGCACGAGGGTGTGTTTCTTGGCGAGCCGTCTCACGCCCGCAGCCATGGCGATGGAAGTGAGGAGCAAAAGCCCCGAGGGGATCATGCCGATGACGACCGCCGCCGTCGCGATGATGACTTGGGAGACGCGCTCGGATGTCTCGAGATCGGCGAACGCCTTCCAGTTGATAAAGACGGTGATCGCCGAGATGATGACGATGAGCACGGCAATGACGCGGATGAAGAGATGAATGGAATTCATGATCTCCGACCGCGGTTTTTTATACTTCTTTGCACGGGAAGTGAGGGAATTGAGGTAGGTGCCCCGTCCGACCTTCTCGACGCGCACTTTGCAGGCGCCGCTCGACACGAAGGAACCCGCATACATCATGTCGCCGAGTTCCTTCTTGACGGGAACGCTCTCGCCCGTGAGGAGAGATTCGTTGCATTCCACAACGCCCTCGGCGAGCACGCAGTCGGCGGGGATCTGCTGCCCCGCTTCGAGCACGAGCACGTCGTCGACGACGATCTCGCTGACGGGAATCTCCGCCTTTTGCCCGCCGCGGACGGCTTTCACCGTCGAGGAGACGAGGACGGAGAGCCTGTCGATCTGCTTCTTCGCCAAGATCTCCTGCACGATGCCGATGAGAAGATTGACGGCAAAGATGCCCGCAAAGAGGAATTGGCTGAGGCTCGCCCCCGCATAGATGAGGGCAACGGCGGCGATGACGCAGAGCAGGTTGAAGAAGGTGAAGATGTTCCCGACGAGAATGCTCGCGTACGACTTGGAATATTTTTTATTGACGTCGTTGAAGAGGAATTGGTTGAAGCGGAGTTCCACCTGCTCTTGGCTCAACCCCTCGTCGAGATCGGGGGTGAACCGCTCGGGCGGATCGGTCGGGATCGACTTGGACTTCCTGAATTTTTTCAGGAGCGCCTTGCGTTTTTTCTGCTCTTCCTCGCTCTGCTGTGCGCCGTGGTCGAGCATGCGCACGGAAAAACTCCGCTGCTCTTCGGACGGTGCCTCGGAGGGAGCGGGAGAGGCGGGGGCGGGGGAGACGTCGGGCGTCTCTTCCCGATTTTCCGATTTTTTACGAAACAGCCGCATAAGTCCCTCTCATCATATTCTCAAAGATATCCCTATTATACGACATCTATCGCGGAATGTCAAATTAAAATTTTGCTTTCTTCTCGCCTTTGGGGGCAGTGGGGGTCACCGCAGTGTTCTTGTCGCCCCGAGGGGCGACAAGGGAACATCTCCGTCTCGGTTGCCGTTCCCTTATGGCATTTTGCTTGCCTTCTGCCTGTAAAATCCTTGCAAAGAACGGGGAAATGATGTATAATATGGGAAAGAAACGATCAAGAGGTATGGAATATGATAGACATTGCCCTTCTGCGCAGCGACCCCGAACTCGTGCGTGAAAATATCAGAAAGAAATTTCAGGACCACAAACTCCCCCTCGTCGACAAGGCTTTGGAGCTTGACGGAAAGCGCCGCACGCTGCAGACGGAAGGGGATAAGCTCCGCGCCGCACGCAACAGTCTCTCCAAGCAGATCGGGCTTCTGATGCGCGAGAAAAAGACGGAAGAGGCGGAGAAGGTCAAGGCGGAAGTCAACGCCGACGCCGCGCGGCTCGAGGAGATCGAAAAGGAATCCGAGGAGATCGCCGAGGAACTGAAGTCCGTCATGATGCGCATTCCCAACATCATCTCGAAGGACACGCCCATCGGGAAGGACGACAGCGAGAACGTCGAGCGCAAGCGTTTTCTGGAACCCAAGACTCCCGATTTCGAGGTGCCCTATCATCTCGACATCTTGGAGAAGCTCGGCGGCATTGACATCGACAGCGCAAGGCGCACGAGCGGGCAGGGCTTCTACTATCTGACGGGAGACATCGCGCGGCTGCATTCCGCCGTCCTGACGTACGCGCGGGACTTCATGATCGACAAGGGCTTCACCTACTGCATTCCGCCCTACATGATCCGTTCGTCCGTCGTCTCGGGCGTCATGAGCTTTGAGGAAATGGACGGCATGATGTACAAGATCGAGGGAGAGGACCTCTACCTCATCGGCACGAGCGAACACTCCATGATCGGACGGTTCATGGGGCAGACCGTCGACGAAAAACAGCTCCCTCTGACGCTGACGAGCTATTCGCCCTGCTTCAGAAAGGAGAAGGGCGCACACGGCATCGAGGAAAGGGGGATCTACCGCATCCATCAATTCGAAAAGCAGGAGATGATCGTCATTTGCAAGCCCGAGGAGAGCGAAGCATGGTACGAAAAACTCTGGCAGTACACGGTGGAACTCTTCGTCTCCATGGAGATCCCCGTCCGTCAGCTCGAATGCTGTTCGGGGGATCTTGCCGATCTCAAATACCGCAGCTGCGACGTCGAGGCATGGTCTCCCCGCCAGCAGAAATACTTTGAAGTCGGATCCTGTTCCAACCTGACCGACGCGCAGGCGCGGAGACTCGGGATCCGCTACAAGACGGACAAGGGGACGGCGTATGCGCACACCCTCAACAACACCGTCGTTGCGCCGCCGAGAATGCTCATCGCCTTCCTCGAGAATCATCTTTGCGCTGACGGCAGCGTGAACATCCCCGAGGTCCTTCGTCCCTACATGGGCGGAAAGACAAAGATAGAAATTAAGAATTGATAGAGACGGGACGAAGCAGCCCTTGCCCACCCCTTGAGGGAAGAATTTTGCATTCTGCCAAAGATTGATAATCTTTGGCGCAAAATTCTTATAGCATTTGCCCATATGCGTGGGCAAATGCCGACCAAACGCGGGTTTCTACCCGCGTGCGAGGGTGCCCCGCAGGGGCGGAAGGGGTGTCATTCCGAATCGGGACACCCCCTCAGCCTCGGCAGCTCCCCCTCAAGGGGGCGCCAAGGGGACGCATCTGCTCCGTATGTTTCATGCGCCGGCTTCGGTCCCAAACTTTCTTACTCTATGAAGTATGTTTTCTTCGACATTGAATGCGCATGCGTGTTCAAAAATATTGCAAAGATGTGCGCGTTCGGCTATGTTGTCACGGACGAGCATTTTGCCTTGCTCGAACGGGCGGATATCCTCATGGATCCGCGCGGAAAATTCCGCCTGACCGACCGAAAGGGCAAAGAGGGACTCGTCCTTCCCTATGAGTATGAGGATTTCAAAAAGTACCCGCCCTTTCCCGCCGCATACCGCAAGATCAAGCGCCTTCTCGAGGACAGAGACGCGCTCGTCTTGGGACATGCGACGATCAATGACGTCAACTATCTCAATCTCGAGACCAAGCGCTACAAGTTCCCGTCCTTCCGCTTCGACTGGCACGACACGCAGTTCTTCTGGATGAATACCGAAAACAGCTACGACCGACAGGTGGGGCTGGGCGTCATGGCGGAAGCGCTCGGCGTGGAGTTCGTCCCGCACAGGGCGGTGGACGACGCCTTCGCCACGATGAAGGTGTGCGAAGCGCTCTGCAAGCGCGAGGGACTGTCCGTCACGGAGCTTGTCAAAAAGTACGCCATCCGCGCGGGGAAGATCGAAAACCACGTCATCAAGCCGCCCGATTCCGAGGGACTGAAACGCTATCTCGAGGAGCGGGAAACGCTCAAAGAAGCCCACGCGAAGGCGCATGAAGCATTCTACCGCGTCGTCAACAAGCACATGAACAGGCGGAAAAAAGGGGGGACCCTCGAGGGGAAAGTCTTTTGTTTCTCCAAGGACGTCGAGGACGAGGTGGAAGTCTCCACAAAGCTCGTCCGCGCCATCTTCGACGCGGGCGGAAGGTACACGTCCCACCCCTCGGAATGCAATGTCTACATTGCCCGCAGCAAGGGGGGCGTCAGATACCAGAATGCGCTGACGGCAGGCGCGGCGTTTATCCCGCTCGACACCATCGAAGCGGCGATGAAGGAGTAGTTCACGGGGGCAGAAGATGATCGATCTTCCCGAAAAATTCATCAAACGCATGCAAGAAAGGCTGGGCAAGGACTACCCCGCCTTTTTGGCTTCTTATCGGGAAGATCCCGCCAAGGGGCTACGCATCAACACGCTGAAACTCTCCAAAGAGGAGTTCTTTGCGATCGCACCCGCGGAATTCAAGCTCCAAGGACCCGTCACGGGGGACGGAGTCTACACGGAAGGGGAAAAGCTCGGAGCCGATCCCTACCACTTTGCGGGACTCTACTATCTGCAGGAACCGTCTGCGATGAAGGTCGGCGATCTCACCCTTGCCTGCAGGAAGGAGCGCGTCCTCGACCTCTGCGCCGCCCCGGGCGGAAAAACCACACTGATCGCGCAACAAATGGGCGGAAAGGGCATCCTCATCGCGAACGAGATCGACTATAAACGGGCGAAAATTTTGTCGGAAAATGTCGAACGCATGGGCATCCGCAACTGTGCCGTCCTCTCCGCTTCCCCCGAGACGGTCGCGGAAAAGTTCCCCGCCTATTTCGACCTCGTCCTCGTCGACGCACCCTGTTCGGGCGAGGGAATGTTCAAGAAGGAAGAGAACGCGATCCCCGAATGGAGCGAGGAGAACGTCGCGATGTGCGCCGCGCGGCAGAGAATGATCCTCGACCGCGCCGCCGAGACGGTCTGCGCGGGCGGGAACCTCGTCTATTCCACCTGTACCTTTTCGGAAGAAGAGGACGAGGGACAGGTCGAAGCATTTCTTGCGCGGCACCCCGATTTTACCCTCAAACGGCAGCAAAAACTCTACCCCCATACCTTTCGGGGAGAGGGACACTTCATGGCGCTCCTCGAGCGGGCGTCGGATCCGCTGTCATATTCCCGACTCAAACAGTTCCCCGTCCGAAGGGACAGGGAAGCGGAGAGGGCATTCGAAGCATTCTGCCGAGACGTTTTCGGCAAAGTCCCCGTCGGCGCCGTCCATACTCTTGCGGACGGCAGAATGTACCTCGTCCCCGCGGACATGCCCGACCTTACGGGGGTCAGTTTGGTCCGCCTCGGGGTCGGACTCGGCGAATGGGACGGAAAACTCTTCAAGCCCGCCCACGCCCTTGCGATGGCGTTCGGACAGGAAGCAAAGAAAAAAATATCCCTTTCCCGCGAGGAAGCAAAGGGATATTTGCGGGGCGAAACGTTTGAATGGGATACGGAAAACGGCTGGGTCGTTGTCTGTGTCGGCAAGTTTCCGCTCGGGTTCGGCAAGGCGGTCGGCGGCACCGTCAAAAATCACTATCCCAAAGCTCTCCGCCTGCGCAGTTGAGCGCCGCGGGGAGTTTTTTTACGGCGAATTTTGGCGGCGGCGCATCCGCAGCCAGTTGACGAAGCCGTAGACGTCCTCGAAGAGAAACACCGAAAAGCAGACGACGAGGGCGAGATATTCCCTGTCTCCCGCGGCGGCGAGGGACCAGAGGATGATGAGCGCGACGTCGTTCACGGCATAGGCGGCGGCATAGTAGGGGGAGCGCAGAAGGGAGAGCGAGACGGCGACAAAACTCGTCAGGACGGAGACGGTGCTCCATGCGAGGTTGTTCGTTCCGAGCGCCTTCAGGACAAAATAAAAGGTGACCGTGACGGGCACGGAAAAGAGAAAAACGGCGAGATATGTGTGGAATTTCGGCGTTGCGACGGCGACTTCCGTGCGCTTCCCGCGGAAGGGGTGTTTCAGCCAGCCGACGATCGCGCAGAGGGCGATGGGGGCGGTCATGCAGAGATAGGTGATCATCTCCCCATAGTAGCGCATCGTGAAGGAGACGTACCCGTAGTAGGCGGAAAAGAGAAGGGACATGATCTGCCCGACGACGTTCCCCTTGGCAAGCAGGATGAGCGTCGTGCACCCCCAGACCGACCCGATGAGGTTGAGATAGTCCGAATTTCCGCACAGAAAGAAGGAGAGGACGATTGCGGCGATCCCCCCGCCCCAGAGAACATATTCGAATACCGTGATCGATTTGAAGAATTTCATCGGAGAAAAATGTCCCCCTCACAGATTGTGAGGGGGACGGTGTTTTTAATCGTTGTACGGGTCGTTTTCGTCCTTTTCCTCGGGCGTCGGCTCTTCAGCGGGAGCGGCGGGCGCGGTCGGGGCTGCGACGGGCTTTGCCTTCTTCTTTGCCTTCGGCGCCGCGGGGGCGCTGCCCTTGTGCTTCTTGCGGATCGCGCGGATGATGACTGCGGCGACCGCGATGAGGGTCACGACTGCGAGGATCGAAGAGGAGAGCACCAGCCAGATGTTGGTCTCCGAAGTCTCGTCCGCGGTATCCTCTTCCTCGGTGTCCTCGGTCTCTTCCTCGGGTTCGTAAGCGGTGACGCTCACTTCGAGAGGGGTATAGTCGAGATAGACGGAGTAGGAAGGGGTCTTGCCGTAGAGAGTCCCATTCTCGTCGTAGCATTGGAGCCAGACGATGCCTTCCTCATACGAGGACTGCGTGTAGTTTTCCCACTTGTTGTAGTCGACTTCCTCGTGTTCTCTGTCATGGCGGAGATAGGACGCGGAATCGTAGAAGGTGTAGGTGTACCAGAGGGCATAGTCCTTGAGGACCTCTTTTTCGTCGTCGCTCGTTCCCTTCAGCTTCTCGAAGAGGAGATCCTTCGCGCCGTTCGTCCCGTCGCGGAGTTCCTCAAAGTTGGAGATGCTGCCTGCGCTGTATCCGTCGAGGAATACATAGCCGCCTGCGGGGAAGCCGTCCGTCGAATTGTTGCGGTCGCCCGCCCAGAACTCGAGACGGTACGTCTTTGCCTTGTTGCCCGTGCGGACGTAGAAGTTGACTTCGATCCACTTGTCGGCGTTGGCGTCCGTCCCCTCGACGGCGATGACGCTCTCATACTTCTTCGTGCTGTCGGGACCCGTGTAGCGGAGAATGCTCTCTCCGTCGTATTTGGTGGGAAGGGATTCGACCTGCTGCGAGTAGGTGTACTTGTCCTTGGAGACCTCTTCACGGTAGCCGTAGTACTTGCCGTCCTCTTTGTTGAGGAAGAACGCGATGACTTCGTCGTCGGTCAGAAGATTTCCGTCACCGTCCTCGGCGTAGTTTGTGAGGTTCGCATACATCTTTTGGTCGGACGTGTCCTTGGACGAATACAGTCCGTTCGGCTCGAGATAGAAGAGGATGTCCGTCTTCTTGTTGAAGTCCTTGCTCTCGGGATCGCAGCGGAGAATGTTGCCTTCGTCGTCATACCAGTAGGTGTTTTTGGGAACGGACGGGGCGAGCATCGTGTTGAGACCCTTCGTGAGGTCGGACGTGTCGAGCAGATAGATGTACGCCGTCGTGTCCTTTGCGACCTTCACGCGCACCGTGATGCGCTGCGAGGAATTGGCGGAGAGGGTCGCTTCCGAGCGGGCGATGTAGCCGTAGGAAGGGGAAGCAGCGGTCGGGTTCGTGTTCAGAAGGACGAGGGGCTGGTTGGCTTCCCTTGCGCTCGTGCCGTTGTTTTCGCCGAAGAGTTTGCCCCACCATGCTTCGGACGACGAAGTGTCGTTTGCGATGGTGTTGAGCGCCGTTGCCCATGCGGGTGCGTTTTCGCCCGTTGCAAGTTTCAGATAGTTCTCCGCGTATTCCTTCTTGAGAAGTCCCGCCCAGATGCCGTCGGGCTTCTTGTTGGCGGCGCCGTCCTGTACGAAGATGTCACTGCCCGCACGCGCTCCGCGGAAGGAGGAAGGGGTCGCAAGGCTTTCCTTGATGTTGGAAGAAGCCTCGGCGGAGTCGAATTTGGAAGTGTTCTCGGCATAGGCGGTCAGGGAGACCTTCTGTGCGTACGAACCCGTGGAAGCATAGCTGTACTGCGTCTTGGTGAGGTCCATCATCTTGAAGTTGGTGAACGCAGCATATCCGTCGCCGTAGCTCGACGCATCCGTGCCCTGCACGCTCGTCACGCCGTAGGTGAACTTGAGGGAGAAGGTCTTGGGGGAATCCGTCTCGTTCGAGACGATAAAGAAGCATTGCACCCAACCCTTATAGATATCGGTCAGTTCGGGATCGGAGCTGTTGATCGTGACGGGGGAGACCGTCTTGCTGTCGAAGGGGGAGATGGAAGTCTCCGATTCCCCGTCGACGAGGGTGATGCCTGCGCCCGACCTTCCCGAGCGGACGTCCCACGTCTTGACGAAGAAGGAGAGGAGTTTCCTCGAATTGGGCTGAAGGGTAAAGAGATTGTTGTTCTTCACCGTTGCCGTGTAGGCGGCGCCGTTGGTGGAGAGAAGGAGAAGGACGGGGACCTCGTCCCGTGCGACGTCATCTGCGCCGAAGGGGAACTTGCCCGAGAAATCTTCCTTGAATACGTTCTTGAGATAGCCGTTGGTCTGTGCTTTATCACGGATGTCCTTGTAGGGCATCAAGCCGACGATGCTCTGCTCGTTGCCGGGAGCGGGCGTTTTCGTCCCTTCGCCCTCTTTGGCGTCCGTACGGTTGTCCTTGATGAAGGAGGAGTACGTCGTGGTCCCCGCCTTTTCGGAAGTCAGCCCGATGTCGAGATGTTCTTTGCCGCCGATGTCTGTAAGTTCGAGATTGTTGAAATTATCGGAGAGCAGGTCGAGCGCATAGGCGTTCTCTGCGTTCAGAGTGTCGCGGTCGAAGATCTTCTCCTTGGAAGTCGAGTTGATGTTGCAGGTATAGGCATTGTCGACATCCTTGACCAGCTCGTCGTACTTGGAAGCGACGACCTTGTTGACGACGATGTCGTCGAAGAAGGCATAGCCGTCCACGTTATCGTAGCGGTTCTCGGAGGAAGTCCCCTGCCCGAGACCGAGCTTGAGACGGAAGGTGGTGGAAGCATAGGTGTTGGCGCGGACGTAGAAGGTATACTGCTCCCAGCCGTTCGTGCGGATGTTCTTCACCTGCATTTCGGGAAGGGTCGTCCCGCCGACGGTGTTGATGATGCCGATGTAGGCGCCGCCCTTGGACTCGATCTCCTGCTTGTCCCCGTCGGTGTGATCGGCATCCGTCCAGTGATAGAGCTTTTCCGTGCGCACCCAGACGGAGATCTCCGCCGCCGTGCCCGCTTCGAGGGTGATGGTGGTGGAGGAAGTGTAGTACTGCGCCGTCCCGACGACGTCGTCCTGCTCACGCTTGTTGTGGATCATGAGAACGGCGTTCTCTTTCTCGTTCACGTCCTTGTGGAGGGTCAGCCCGTCTGTGAGGTCCTTCGCAAAGTACCGCACATCGTCAAAGTCGATGGAGTACTTATAGTCGGCATACTTGGAGAACTCCGCATCGGAGTCCACGCCGTAGTAGGTGTAGAAGAGCAGACGGTCGTAGACGCTCGCCTCGTCCCAGTGGGCTTCGGCATTCGCGGCGATCTCGTCGGTCAGCTCCTTCGCGGTGAAGGAAGAGATGTCGTCTCCGATCTCCTCTTCCGCATTCTCGGGAACGAGAGAGTATTTGGAGACGGAGAGTTGCTCGTTCCATTCGTCCGCCTTCACGATGCCCGAAGAGGTGTTGGAGGAAGGGGAACCCGACGTGAACGACCAGCTCGTGGGAGAAGAGATAAAATTGCGCTTGTCGTCGAGCTTCGTCTCACGCTCGGAGAAATATTCGAAATTGCCGTTGCGCAGGAGCTGGGTATCCGTCGAACTCGTCGAGGTCGTATCGTCCTCGTCATCGTCGGGAGTTTCCGCCGTTTCGCCGCAGGCGGCGAGCATGCCCAGAGAGAGGGTAGCGCACAGCGCTGCGGAGAGCGCTACGAGTGCACCCCTGCGTTTACCATGAAAAAAGTGTTTTGCCATGATTCCATCCTTTTTTACGCTCGGCGGCACGCAGTCCGCCGATGTTGCGTTTTAGAGTTACGACCCTATTTTAATATAAAATGCGATTCTGTGCAAGCAATTCCGCATGACTTCGCTTAAAAAATGCGAAAATTTTTTTCAAACGACACATACTTTTCAAAAAAGAGACCGCCGCGGCGGAAAAACGGGGCGGGGGAGAGAATGGCATGCGGAAAAAAGATCTCGGCAAAAGACTTTGGGGCGGAGCCGTGCTCGGCGCGGTGAACGGACTGTTCGGCGGCGGGGGCGGCATGGTCGCCGTGCCCCTTCTCGAGCGCACCCTTCCCCCGCGGGAAGCCCACGCGACGGCGATCGCGTCAGTTCTCCCCGCGACCCTCTTGAGCGGCGCCGTGTATGCCTTTACGGGACGGGTTCCCCTCAATGTGCTCCTTCCCGCGGCGCTCGGCGTCTCGGCGGGGGGATTTTTCGGCGCGAAACTGCTCCCGCGCCTTCCCGTGCGGGCGGCGGAGATCCTGTTCGCCCTCCTGATGCTCGCGGCGGGCATCGGCATGGTGCTCTGATGTCCTTCTACCTCTACGTCCTCGCGGGGATCGCGGGCGGGATCCTCGGCGGAATGGGCATGGGCGGGGGAACGGCGCTCATCCCCATCCTCTCCGTCCTCTGCGGCGTCGGGCAGGACGTCGCGCAGGGGGTCAATCTGCTCTCTTTTCTCCCCATGTCTCTCGTTGCGCTCTCCGTCCATGCGCGGAAGGGGCTTGTGAAGCGGGCGGAAGCGCTCTCCTTTTCCGTCCCCGCGCTCCTCACGTCTGCCCTCTTTTCCGCCCTCGCCGTCGCTCTTCCGACCGCCCTCTTAAAGACGGCATTCGGCGGTTTTCTCATTCTTCTCGCCTGTTTTCGTTTGAAAAGTGTTCTAAACTTTCAAAAACGTTGAAAATTAACGAAAATTTTTTTCAAAACGGAAAAAATTTTCAAAAAGGGTATAGACAAAATCAAATGTCTATGGTACAATAACGCTGTAGTCTTGAATAGAATCGGGTAATTTGCAAAATTTCGCGGAGGGAACTCCGCAAGCTACGTGGCAGGTGACTATAAAATGGGAAAAATCGGGATCATCGATTTAGGGTCCAATTCCGCCCGTCTTGTGATCGTCGAGATCTTCGACGAGAACTACTTCATCGTCGAGGACGAGCTCAAGGAGAGCGTGCGTCTCGGGCAGGACATGGACAGGGACGGCTTCCTGAAGCCGCAGCGCGTTGCGGAGACGATCCGCACGCTGAAAATGTTTAAGCGTCTTTGCGACGCGAGCGGGGTCGAAAAGATCATCGCCGTCGCGACGGCGGCGGTCCGCCGTGCAAAAAACCAGCGCTCCTTCCTCGACGAAATACAGGCGACCGTCGGGATCCGCGTCGACGTCCTCTCCGAAGAGGCGGAAGCGACGCTCGTTTACCGCGGCGTCATCAATTCGATGGATATTCCCAAGGGCATCATTCTCGAGATCGGCGGCGGCAGCACGAAGATCATCTACTACAACCGCAGGAGCGTCCTGCAGTATATTTCCCTGCCCTTCGGCGCGGTGACGCTCACCGACCTCTTCAAGGACGACGGCACGCCCGTGGAGCAGACCGCCCGCATCGAGGAGTTCTTTACGGAGCAGTTCAAGAAGATCGACTGGCTCGCACAGGTCGATCCCGACGCGCAGATGATCGGCGTGGGCGGGTCCTTCCGCAACCTCTACAAGATCAACAAGATCGTGCGGAAATATCCCCTCAACACCGTCCACAACTATCAATTCCAGACCGAAGATTTCCGCTCCATCTACGAGATGGTGCGCGTGCTCGACGTCGAAAAGCGCAAGCGCATCCGCGGACTTTCGCCGAGCCGTGCCGACATCATGCCCGCGGCGCTCGCGATCGTCAAGGCATTCACCGACTATCTGCACATCGAGTCGTTCACGATCGGCGGCTGCGGACTGCGCGAGGGCATCATGTTCAACCAAGCCGTGCCCGTTACGGCGGAGCGTCCCATTTCGGATGTTCTCTCTTATTCGCTGAACACCCATGTGAAATTTTACGGCTGCAACGAGAAGCATGTCGAAAATACGGTCCACCTCTCGATCCAGCTCTTCAAACAGCTGCGCGTGCTGCACAAATTCCCGCGCGTCTACCTGAAAGTGCTCAAGATCGCGGCGAGCCTGCACGATGCGGGTCTGCGCGTGCGCTATTACAACCGCCGCGACCACAGCCGCTATATCATTTTGAATGCGGGGCTATATGGGGCGACGCACCGCGAGATCGTGCTTGCGGCGTTCGTCGCGGGCTGCCGCAAACGCGAGGACGTCAACCTCGCCGAATGGGCAAAATACAAGGATATCGTCGCGGAAGAGGACCTCGAGGTCGTCAAAAAGCTCGGCATCCTGCTGCGCGTCGCCGAATGTCTCGACAGGAGCGGCATGGGCATGGTGAAGGGCATCAACTGCGACGTTTTGGGGGATTCCGTCATCATGAAGACGGAGCTTGCGGGCGATGCGACGCTCGAGATCTCGCAGGCGATGGAAGTCGCCCCCGATTTCAAGAGACAATTCAAGAAAAACCTCGAGATATTGTAAGATTTCGGATCGTTTTGACGCGTTTGCGCCGTCGAAGGCGTTCCCTCTCGGAAAGACCATGCAACTCATTTTAGCGAGCGCGTCCCCGCGGCGGCGGGAACTGCTCGCACAGATCACAGAGAATTTTATCGTGGAGCCGTCCCTGTTCGACGAGAGAGCAGGGGGGCTTTCCGCATGTGAAACGGTCCTTCTCTTCGCCCGCGAAAAGGCGAGAGAGGTCCACGGGCGGTTCAAGGGCTGCGCTGTGCTCGGCGCGGACACCGTCGTCTGCATCGGCGGCGAGATCCTCGGGAAGCCGAAAAACGCACCCCATGCCGCCGAAATGCTGCGAAAATTGAGCGGAAAAACGCACAGCGTCTTTACGGGTGTCTGCCTCGTCACGGACGATACAGAGGACGAATTTTACACCGAGACGCGCGTCACCTTTCATCCTTTGAGCGAAGAACTCATCGCCGCGTATACGGCGAGCGGGCTGCCCCTCGACAAGGCGGGCGCCTACGGGATACAGGACGGCTACGCGCTCGCGGAACGCTGCGAGGGGAGCTACACGGGGATCGTCGGACTGCCCGTCGAGGAAACGCGCACCCTCTTGGAGCGTAGGAGGTTGTTATGACAAAATTTGCGATCGATTTCGGGACTTCCGTCACGAAGATCTTCCAGCTCGGCAGTGGGAACGGCGTCGTGCTCGCGGAAGCCACCTGCGTCACCGTCGATAAACTCACGGGGGACGCCAAGGCATTCGGCGACGACGCCAAGAAGGTGCTCGGCAAGACGGCGGACACCGAAGTCGTTTTCCCCGTCTATGAAGGGGAGATCGTCGACGAAGTCCTCGCGGGCGCCCTTCTCGGCTACTTCATGAGCAGGCTCGGAAGGCGCGGATTCACGGAGGCGCTCTTCTGCGTGCCCTGCGGCTGTTCCAAGGAGAGCCGCATCAAATATCTGCACGTCGCGCGGATCGCGGGGCTTTCCAAGGTCAGCTTTGTCGAAGTTCCCTATCTTGCGGCGCTCGGGCAGAATGTGCCCGTCTCCGAGTCCAACCCTGCCTTCTCCGTCGACATCGGCGCGGGAAAGACGTCTCTCGCCGCCTTCTCTCTCGACGGCATCATCGCGGGACTCAACATGAATGTGGGCGGCAACAACATGGACGTGCATATCATCGACCATATCGCCCAGCTCTACAATCTCAAGATCGGGCCCTTCACGGCGGAAAAACTCAAGAATACGGTGGGAAGTCTTATTCCGCACGACCATCAGAGCACGATCGTGCAGGGCAGGGACATCACGACGGGCAAGCCGCGGCAGGTTGTCGTCTATTCCGAGGACATCATCCGTCCCATTTCGGGCTATGTCAATACGATCTTGGAGTATGCGGAACTCGTCCTGCGCAAGCTCCCCGAGGAAGTCTCCGCCATCATGTGCAGGAGCGGCGTCTACCTCTCGGGCGGCGTGTGCGACATGCCGGGGCTGGGGGACTATGTCGCCGAGCGTCTGCAGATGGACGCCCATGTCGCGGAGAATCCCCATATGGCGGCGGTGCTCGGCGGCGGAAGAGTGCTCGGCAATGCCGCGCTCCTCGCAAAATTGCGCATGGAATAAATTTTTTCACCCCGTCCCGCAATTTTCGTTGACAAGTTATCACAAATGGGGTAAAATAGGCACAATAAAACTCTTTAGGAGGATATGAAATGAAACACAAGTTACTGTTCGGGATCGCCGCGGCTGCACTCGCTGCGACGATGTGCATCGGCTTTGTCGGCTGCGGCGGCAGCGCGAAGAGCATCAAGGGCGAAGAGGTCAGCCGCGAAGAGTGGACCGCCGCATTCAAGGACGACACCTTCGCGAACTACAAGCTCGTCATCACGGGGTCCTCTGAAGCCAAGACCGAGGGCAAGACCGGCAAGCAAACCTCGAAAGCGACGGTCACCGTTGCCGACAAGAAAGAGCATCTCGTCCTGTCGTCGTCCGCAGAGGGTGACGCCTTCTCCGAGAAAGAACTCGAGCAAGCAAACAAGGAAGAGGAGTACTATGTGGACGGCACGAGTCTCGTTCCCGTCATTTACGGCAAGAACGATGACGGAAAATGGGCGAAAGTCACCAGCGGGACGACCGCTTCTACCCTCGTCGGGGTCGTCAAGACGCTTGCGCTGCTCTACGACGCATTCGAATACAACACCGAGAAGAACGGCTACGTTCTCAAGACGGGTCAAAGCGTCGCCGCTTCCCTCGAGGGTGCCGTCGTCAAGTTCAAGGACGGCAAGCTTGCAGGTCTCTATATGGAAATGTCGGAAGAGGAAGAGGACGGTGACTATTACAAGATCGTGCAGGACTACTACTTCACTTACGGCGGAGAGAGCGTCAAGCTTCCCGAAGTCGAATGATCCATGAACAAAAAACCGCCGCATCGGGGTGTATTCCATAGGGAATCAAGAAAAATCTTAATTTTATATCGGAATACACCTTTGGGCGAGTCGGAAAAACAGCGAGGAACACTTTCCCCGCTGTTTTTCTATATATAAGAACCATATATAAGAACCGTCTGAAAACTTAATTATAATTCCGATGAAGCCGTCCGACAAAAATATCGGGCGGCTAATTTCATATTAAGAAGTAAAAAGAAATTTGAAGTACCATATATATGGGCGCATTATGCGCCAAAATTAAAATACAAGGAGAATAAAATGCACTATCAAGAATGGCTCGAAGAGTGGCTTGAAAATTATG
>CANQUD010000014.1 GCA_947626935.1 uncultured Clostridia bacterium
AAGATTGACGGCGGCAAGCGGACGCAGGCGGTGGAAATCATCTATAACTGCGTGGGAATGATTCCCGACTTCGCGCAGGAAGAAGCCGCTTAACACGGGAGAGACAACGAATAAGCGGTTTGACTAACCGCCAAACCGCTTATTCATAGAATCCCTATGGACACCTGCCATATGTGACGGTTTTTTTATTCTTCCTCATAATAATAGGAGTAATCGATCCCCTTCATAAAGATCTCTCTGCTGCCGATCTCTGCGGTGATAGCCCCCTCGATGAGCCGATAAATTTCCGACGCGTCGACGGGACTCTTTTTCATGGCGTCAAAATAGATCCGCTTATCGATCTTGCTCCAATCGACGCATACCTGCAAATTTTTTTTCAAAATGAGGTCAAGCCAGATGCGGGTACTCCTGCCGTTGCCTTCCATAAACGGGTGGGCAATGTCCATTTCGACGTACTTTTGCACGATCTCTTTGATCGTTGTTTCAGGCATTTTTTCGATGAGGGAAAGGGTTTGCGCAAGAAACATCGCGGGGGCAAATGCGAATCCGCCCTTGGCGATGTTCAGCTTTCGGATCTTCCCCGCAAAGTCATAGAGTCCGCCGAAAATATAGCCGTGGATCTGCTGTAACCCCTTTACGGTGCCGACTTCGATCTCGTCGATCATGCCGCTTTCAAAGAGTTCATACGCCTTTTGCTTGCTCTTTTCGTCGAGGGTGCCGCCCAGTCCCGACAGCCAACGGACAAAGCTCTCTCTGTTCTTTGCGGGAATGAGCGCCACGACCGTATTGACCCCGCTTGCGTCGACCACATCCGTGAGGTAGGACTTCCCGTCTCGCGCCGAAAGTTTCAGTTGTCGACAAATTGTCGACAATTCATCATGACGACGTTTGAACGCATTCCAATACGAGCGCGGATTTTTGCTCTTTGTGAGGGCTTCCGCAACATCGGTCGCACAAAAAAACCAACTTTGCGCCTCATCGTCCCACACCGCCCGCACGGGCACATCTTCAAAAAATCGGATCGAGGTCTTGATCACGGCGTTCTCTCCCGATCGTCGTACTCGAGCGGGATGCCGTACGCACGCTCATAGCATTCCTTCCACGCCTCTTCGGCGCGGCGCTTCATGTCCTGCATGCGTTCGCCCTTCGGGAGCGTCTCGTCGGCGTAGACGGCGGGCAGGATATGGACGCGGACCCGCCGCAGATGTCCCTTCTTGTTGCGCTTGAATGTGCAGAAAATCGGCAAGACGGGGACGGAAAACTTGACTGCATAGTGAAACGCGCCGTCCTTCATGGGGCGCGGTTTTTGATAGTTCGTCCACATCACCTGTTCGGCGTAGAAATTGACGATCTTCCCCTTCTGCAGCTGCCGTTCCATCTCGGCGAGCAGATTCCTCGTCGCCGCCATGTCCTTGGAGAAGGGCCACATGCCGCCGTGGCGGATGATGTGCCCCGCAAAGCCCGTCTTGTTGTTCCACGGACCCATCGTATGGAAGGTGCGGAAGTGTCCCGCCGCCGTCCGCACGAGCAAGGTGTCGAGGTAGTTGAAGTGATTGCAGACGGAGATCGCGCCCTGCTTTCCGAGCGCCTTGAGGTTCTTCTTTCCGTCCACCTTGACGCCGCCGTACGCCGTCCAGAAGAGGGCGCGGGTGAAGAGTTTTAAGACCGTTCTCCAAAAGCCCGTCAAAAAGAGGTCGAAGCCGCGCTGGCGGTAATGATAGTTCTTGTCGGGCATCTTCCAATGCCCGAGCAGCGGGATATAGCGAAAATCGAAACGGCGATGCCGCTCGAGCGTCGCCTGTATTCCGCGTATGATCTCGTTTTTTGTCCTCTTCGGTTTCACAGTTTCCCCCGCAACTTTTCTCTATTGTAGCCGATGCGGGACGGAAAGTCAAGCGTTATAAGTTTGTTCGGCGGAACTGTAGAGGTCGAATTCTCCGTCCAAGTCGAAATCGCCGTCGTCGAATGCGGCAAGTTTGGAGACGGAGACCTCATACGCCGTCATCGTCACCGTCTCTTCCTCGGAGAGGCGTTTTTGGTACTCGCGGCTCTGGATCCTGCCCGAGAGCGCGATCCTGTCCCCGACTTTGAGCGTCTGAACGAAGCGGGCGTTTCTCCCCCATGCGATGCAGGGAATGTAGTCCGACTTGTTATAGGCGCGGTTGACGGCGACGAGAAGGTCGGCGATCTCGCGGTTGAAGGGAGTCGTGCGGTAGACGGGCGGCTTGCAGATGTAGCCCGAGAGGACGATGCTGTTGGGGTTTGCGGGGGAAGGGTCGACGAGTTCCCGCACAAAGACGGTGAGCATGAGGCGGGAACGTCCCCCTTCGAGCTTATTGTAGGAGCGGAACTGCCCGACGGCGCAGATGTGACTGCCGACCTTGAGATCGTTCCCCTTGATGAGCCGCTCCGAGACGGTGACGGGCAGGACGTCCGCCTGACCCGAAAGGCGGAGAACTTTCACAAAGAATTCGTAAAATCCCTCGCCGTAGACCTCGTGGGAAAACGTCGCTTCCGTGACGATCTCCCCGCAAAAGTAGACTCTGTTGTTCTTTTCCGTGCTGTGATCCATAATTCCGATCGTACCTCCGATTCTGAAAGTAATTTTTTTGTTTCGCGCGTATTTCTTTTCTTCGAAAATAAATACGCGCGAGGGGTTAGTATTGTACATCTCTTATGCTCCGCTGCCACGCCTTCCGCTCTTCGGACGGACATTAAGCCTACGGTAGTGTGGCAAATAGGGTCGCCCACGGCGGAAGTGAATTCCGCCTATGGCACATAAGTCTGAATGTTTCGAACGATTTCTTTTGCTGCGCAAAATAAATGCGTTCGAGCGATGTAACGCTGTTCATCAATTAGGTCAGTCCGAATACGTTATTTGTACTGACATTAAGGTTCCTGTAGGGTACCAAATAGGGTGCGCTTTGGCGGGGGGACCCCGCCACGCGCAGTGATTTGAGAATGTCCCCCCCACCACCCGCTACGCGGGAGCCTCCCCCCCCGAAGGGGTAGGCTTACCCTCTCCGTGGGAGAGGGATGTCGCATCGCGACAGGGTGTGGGTCACCGCAGCCGTTCATTCAGAGCGTAGCGATGAATCCCGTCAAACGGACGGAGTATATGCCCCGTTGGTTTCATGGGATGCTTCACATTCGTAACTTCGTCGCTTCGCTCCTCGTGCCACCCTTCGAAAGAAATAGAATGCGGGCGGGGCAGCATGAACGGCGAGGTTGCATGAGCACAGAGGGCGCCAAGGGGGGTGACAAGAACCCTTCACATCTTGTTTTCTGCGAGTTGTTTGCCCGTGGCGTCGATGGTATAGCTGTCGCGATAGATGAGTTCGCCGACGGGCACAAAGGTGTATCCCCTCGCCTTCAGCGTGTCAATGATGATCGGGAGCGCTTCCGCAGTGTGCAGTCCGTTGTTGTGACAGAGAATGATGGACCCGCTCTTCACCCGCGAGACGACCCGCTCCGCAATGTCCGACGCGGACAGGTCCTTCCAGTCGAGGGAGTCGACGTCCCACTGCACGGGATACAGTCCCATGGCGTTCGCGGTGTCGATGAGAAGGTCGTCATAGTCCCCGAAGGGCGGGCGGAACAGTTCGACCGCCTTCCCCGTCACGGCGGTGATCGCGTCGGACGAGGAGCGCAGTTCCCCCTCGATCTCGCTCTTCGAGAGGCGGGACATATACGAATGCGTCGCGCTGTGCGTCCCCACTTCATGCCCCGCGTCCGACACCTTTTTGAGATAGTCGGGGTGCTCCTTCGCCCAGAATTCCACGGCGAAGAAGGTCGCGCGGACCTTGCCGTCCGAGAGATTCTTCAGAATGTCGTCGGTGTGTTCGACGCCCCATGCGCAGTCAAAGGAGATTGCGATCTTGTTGTCGTCCCGTCCCACGCAGTAGATGGGAAGGGAGCGCTGGGCGCTCGAGTAGACCTCGGCGGCGCCCGAAAAGTTCGCGGCGAGCATTGCCGCAACGACGGCGAGAAGGACGGCGCCGACAGAGAGCAGCGTCCTCTTCTTTACGGTGAAAAATTTCATCGCAACACCTGTATCCTATCATAAAGTACGGGGCGGCGCATGGGAAGTTTCGGGGAATTTTGTCGTTTTTCCCCGAATCGCACGGCTCCCCCGCCGAATGCTTATAGATATGCCCGTAAACGACGAAAAATGCACGATATTCGCGGAAATATCGTGCATTCTACTCATAGTAGAGCTGTTTTTTCGGACGGTGGAGTCAATCTTTTGAAGAGTAGGCGCAAAGAGGGAAACGGTAGGTTGTAAAATCGGGCGGTTTGCGGTATGCTAATTGCGGAAGGCATTCCACGGAGGTAACCATGCGTTTCGAACTCTTTACGGATTCCTCGGCAAACATTCCCGAGGCGCTCCTGCGGGAGCGGGGGATCGGCGTCATTTCTTACAGGCTCCTCGTCGACGGCGAGGAAAAGGATTGTTATACGGGAGCGGACTTTTCCGACACGGCAAAGGAACACTACGCGCGGATGCGGGCGGGAAAGGAGATGCGCACGTCCCTCATCTCCAAGGACCGCATCGCCGAGTTTCTGACCCCCGCGCTCGAGGAAGGCAAGGACGTCTTTTTCGTGACGATCGCCTCGGGCATCAGCGGGACATACGCGCAGGCGGTCCTCGCGGCGAAGGAGCTTGCGGAAAGGTTCCCCGAACGCAAGATTGTCGTTGCGGACAGCTCCAACGCCTCGATGGGCGAAGGACTCCTCGTTCTGCGCGTCGCCGACCTTCGGGACATGGGCGAAAGTATCGACGCGTGCGCCGAGTGGTTCGAGAACAACCGCTATAAAATGAACAGTTATGTCACGGTCGGCGACCTCAAATACTTGCGCAAGGGCGGAAGGATCTCCGCCGCCGTCGCCCTTGCGGGGACTCTTCTCAACATCAAACCCATTCTGCGGGCGGACGGGGAAAAGAATGCAAAGCTCATCGTCTGCGGCAAGGAACGGGGCAGGAGAAAGGCGATCTCCGCGCTCCTTGCGGCGTTCGATGCGAACTGCCTCTCTCCCAAGGGGCAGACCGTCGCCATTACCCATGCGGACTGCGAAGAGGACGCTCTCACGCTCGCCGAGGCGCTCAAGGAACGGGGCGTGGGAGAGGTGATCGTCGAGTATTACGACCTCTGCACGGGAACGCATGTCGGTCCCGAGACGCTGGCGCTCTTTTTCCTCGGAAAGGACAGACGGGGCGGCGAGGCGTCGGAAAAGGCGCCATCCGCAAGGAAAGCGCCCGCCCATTCGAGAATTTGATTTTTTGCCCCCCATCGGGGGCTTTTTTGTTGAAGTGGTGTGAAATGTTCGCAATGGGGTGGGGAAATGATGGGTAAGAGCCTACCCCTTCAGAGGGGAGCGGCGAACGTGGCAAACACTCTCGCTGCCCCTGTAGGGGAAGTGGCGAACGTGGCAAACACTCTCGCTGCCCCTGTAGGGGAAGTGGCGAACGCAGTGAGCCAAAAGGGTTAAACCCCTCTGTCTCGGCTACTCCTCGACATCTCCCCTGTGAGGGGCGACGAGAGAATAAGGTGACCCACTCCCCTACCCCTCTCCCACGGAGAGGGTATCAGAGCCTACCCCTTCGGGGGGGAGTGGCGCAATTCTGCTCAACAGCCCAGTGGACTGTGAGCTGCGCCACGACAGGAGCGCTGGCAGGCGCGACGGGGTTACGGCGGTCCCTGCCGCCGTAACTTGAAACCCCTTTGCCCCTTACGGGGCACTTCCCCTAATAGGGGCAGCGAGGAAGTTGCGTTGCTCCCCCCAGAGGGGGTCAGGTCTTGCTGTTTCTCCTACTTGTGTTTGTCGGAGTCGGGGAGACCGAAGGGGTGCTTGTCGTGGACGCTCGTCAGAGTCAAGGCGTCGACCGTCTTTGCGCCTGCCCGTTTGAGGACGGTCGCAAGCTCGCTCACCGTCGATCCCGTCGTCAGCGTGTCGTCGATGATGAGAAGGTGCTTGTTTTTGACCCCTTTTCTGTCAAAAACGTGAAAACACCCCTCGAGATTCTTCTCCCGCTCTGTCCTGCCGAGCGACTTCTGTGCGCCCGTCTCGTGGATCTTTCGGACGGCGTCGAGGAGAGGGATCCCGCTGCTGCGGGAAAGTTCCTCGGCAATGAGGCGGGACTGGTTATAGCCCCGCTTTTTGAATGCCTTTTCCGTCATGGGGACGAACACGAGGGCGTCCGCGCCGAATTCGTCGATCATGGGCAGCATCAGCTCCGCGGCGGTGCGGTAGAAGTACTTCTGCTTCTTCATGCGGTGGACGATGCGGGCGGCTTCCCCCTCATGCAGGAGCGGGGAGCGTGCCTTGTCGACCGTGAGGCGCTTTTTCTTGCATTCGAGGCAGATCCCCGGCTCCCCCACCCGCCTGCCGCAAAGCGGACAGATGTTCCTGTCGTTCCACGGGAGAGCGCTTCTGCACCGATCGCACACCCGTTCCCCGCCGAACACCTCTCTCCCGCACAGGTCGCATGTGAAGTTGTGCGTGTCGTCGTACGCGCGGATCGCGTCGCCGAGACGCTTGAAAATGTTCATCTTCTTCTCTCTTTCCAAGCTGTTCTATCAAAAAATCGGCGCAAGCGCCGATTTATTTTCAGAAATCATCGTCCTCGTTGTCTTCATCGTCATCGTCTTCATCGTCGCCCGCAAGGGAATAGATGTCGTCGCCCGTGACATAGTCGAGGTCCTCTTCCTCGTCGTCGCCGTGGTACTCGTCGTCCTCGGCTTCTTCCTCTTCCTCGTCGTCGAGGTCGCCGCTCATGGCTTCGTCGAGCTTGCCCATCTCCTCGTCGAGGTCGTCGGTGTCGTCGTCGAGGTATTCGCGCCACTCATCGTCGTCCTCTTCGGGGTCGGGTTCCTCGGTCTCGTACTCCGCCTTCTTCTTGCACTCGTCGCACATCTTCTCGCCTGCTCGCATCATATTTTCTCCGCAGATCGGGCAGATCTCGGTCGCCATGTCCTCGTCCTCTTCCGCCTCGTCGATGTCGGTGACGATCCCCTTCATTTCGCGGAGACACACGTCGCAGTACTCCTGTTTGTCCGCGTCGATGTAGTTGAGTTCGCACCGAGGGCATTTCATGTAATGCGCCATCTTTCTTCCTCCTGCGCTTGTTTGCTTTTTCCGCCCTTATTGGGCTAATAAATTATATTAGGAATTGCCCGTTTTGTAAACTGTTTTGCAGGGTAATTCCAAAATTTTTTTGGGAAAATGACATCATTTTTTTGATTTTTTCCTTTTTTCCCGTTCGGACAGTAAAAAAACGCCCCCGCCGTGAAGGCAGAGGCGATCGTTTCTTTTATTCTTGCTGCGGTTCCTCGGGCTTCTCTTCGCTTGCCGCGGGAGCTTCTTCCGTCTCCGCGGGAGCTTCCTGCTCTTCGGAAGGCTGCGCCTGCGGCTCTTCCGTCGGAGCCTCTTGCGGTTCCTCGGCGACCTCTTCGGGTTCCTCTTGAGGCTCTTCGCTCTCTTCGGAAGGTTCCTCTTGGGCTTCTTCCGTCGGCTCCTCTTGAGGTTCCTCGACGGATTCCTCGGGCGCTTCCTCGGAATAGACGTCTACGTCGCGGTCGTCCGTCGTATCGACAGCCATTTTCTCCTCTTCGGGGCCTTCGTCATTCTTGCCCTTGCGGACGAGCACGATGACGACAACGGTGCATCCCGCGACCGCCGCGGCGATCGCAAGTCCGATGAGCAGCCATTCCCACCAAACAAGACCCGTCTCTTCGGGTTCTTCGGGCAGGGTGTAGTTGGCGAGCGTCGTTTTCCAGTAGTCGCTCTGGGACGTCTCGTCTGCTTCCGTCATCTCGCCGATCTTCGTCACGAAGTACGAATAGGTGCGGTAGCTCTTGCCGTTCTCGGCATAGTCGTTCGCCTTGAAGAGTTCCTCGTTGCTGTTCGGGTCGGTGTAGCCTTCGCCGTTGTTGAATGCGTAAAAGGCATCCTGTTCCGCCTCGGTGTAGAGGTACGTTTCGCTCTTGTTGTTGTCGACGGCGAATTGGATGTTCGCATCGAACTGCGACGTCTCGCCCGTCAGGAAGTAGTAGCGGAGCGCCGTGGAGAGCTTGGAGTTGCTGTTGCCCGAGAGCTTTGCGAGCAGACCGACTTTTGCATCGGTGCTCATGATGGAGTTGTACTTCTCGGTGAATGCGGCAAGCTCGGCGTTATCCATGAGCTTCCCTTCGCTGTTTGCGAGAGAGACGGTGGAGATGTAGTTGAACGAGGTCGACGCGACGTCGTTGTCGGCATCCGCAAAGAAGAGGTCGGTGCCGATGATCTCGAAGGGATACCAGCTGTCCGCATGCTCGAGGTTGAGCACTTTCACGGGCTGATAGGGCTTGTTGTCGTTGTCCTCGAAGGGAAGATTCTGATAGTAGATGGGATCGCCGTTGATGACGGCGCGTTCGATGGAGCGTCCCGCCCCGTTGGAACGGGTGAACCAAACGTACTTGTACGTCGAACTGCTCGTCAGATCGACGGAGACGAGGGTCGCGCCGCTGACACCGTAGGCGATCGCCTGATCGGTCCCCTTGTGGCTTCCCGTCGCCGCATCGACATCCGCGCGGTAGATCGTGTCGTTCTTCGTGTAGAGGTAGTGATGTCCGTCCGCTTCACGGTAGTAAAGAGCGCTCGACGTGGCGGTGTCCGAGAGATTGACGGCGTTCGCGACGAGGTCTTTCTCCGTGTCCGTCTCGTTGACCTTGACGGAATCCCAGTTCTTGCCCGCCGCCGTGACCTTGCTTCCGTCGAGGAAGTAGAGTCTGCCGTTGTCGTCCGAGCCGACGGAGCCGTCCGCCGTCTTTGCGGGCTTGTCTGTGTAGTAGAGACCGCCGTTGTCGTACGACTGAAGGGTATAAACGTGCCCCTGCAGGTCGGTGGGCTGGGTCGCGGCGTGGTTGAAACGGGTCTCCGCGTCGCTCTTCGCCCTGCCGTCGAGGACGATGAGTCCGAGGTTCGTGTAGGGCATCTCGCCGTCAAGTTCCTCGTCGATATAGTCCATATCCCAGTGATAGTCGTAGGGTTCCTCGGTCGCGTCCGCTCTCACATAGTAGACCTGATTGTAGTTGAAGGTCTTGGGCGTCTTGTCCGTGTCGGGATCGTCATTGACCGCCATCGTGTAGTAGACGGTGGGATCGGTCGGGTCGGACTTGTTGAACACATACGCCGAGACGCTGCCCGCAAGTTTTGTCTCCTCATCCTTGGCGGTGTTGTAGGAGAAGATGTCGTTGTTCTTGACGTACAGGATGTAGACGGTGCCGTCGACGGAGACGATGCGGTAAGGCACGGTGTTGGAATCGAGCGTGAAATAGCTCTTGATGTCCGAACCGTCGAGCTTCGCGCTCTTGAAGAACATGTAGCTCGTATCCGTCTCGCCCGAGATCGTGTCGGGCACGTCGTTCGGGGTCGTGTAATAGACTCTGTCGCCATAGATATACAGTCCCGCGTCGTACGTTCCCGCAACCATGAGGGACGGGATCACGCGCTCTGCGCTGTTCGTCTTGTTCTTGACGTCATCCTTCTTGATGCGGTAGAGCGCTCCCTTGACGGGGTTGCCGTAGGTGTTGTCCGATGTGTACGATTCGATGCCGTTGATGAAGTAATAGTACTCCCCCTGTTCGACGACAAAGCCGCCGTTGGAGACGGGGTCGCCCGCCTGCGGCATGCTCGTCTTGAATTCGTCGGCGCCGCAAGCGGCAAACGAAAGTACGCCTGCCGACATGACCGCGGCTGCGGCAATTGCAATGAATTTTTGAAAACCTTTGCGCATAGGCCTTTTCCTTCTTGTTTTGTATCGCGCCGAAGTTCTAACGATACGTTTCTAATTATATACTATAGAAAGAGTTTTTGCAATCAAAAACTTGCTCTGCTTGAACTTTTCTTGTAAAAAATTTTGTTGCAAGGGTGAAAAAATGGAAAAATTCGGAATTTTTGAGCTGCTTGATACCCTATCTGCCATCCTCGATGACGAAAAGCCGACCGCTCCCGCACAGGAGTCGGCGCCGACGTCTGCGGACCCGTCCTTTCTTCCGCCCGACTACACGGGCGGGGAAAGCTCCGCCGCGTTCTCTTCCTTTTTGAGCAAGCATGACGAACTCGCCCGCCGCGCCGCAAAAAAGAAATGAGAGGATATGGCGATTGAGAGTGACGGGTCTCTTCTACCCGTCCGAGACAGTGGCGAACGGGCGTGAACGCTCTCGCTGCCCCTGTAGGGGAAGTGGCGAACGCAGTGAGCCAAAGGGGTTAAAACCCCTCTGTCACTCGCGTTGCTCGTGACATCTCCCCTGTGAGGGGCGACAAGAGAGCTGCGGTGACCCACACCCCTCTTTGGGCGGCAGGGACCGCCGCAAAGCCCTTCGGCGATGCCACGCCTCATGTCGCGGCGCAGCTCACAGCCCACTGGGCTGTTGAGCAGAATTGCGCCGCTCCACCCATGGAGAGGGTGGGATTGAACCCCCTCCGTGGGAGGGGGATGTCGCATCGCGACAGGGGGTGGGGCGTGTTCCCACTTACTGCGCGTGGCGGGGTTCCCCCGCCTAAGCGCACCCAATTTGCAACGCTACCGTAGTCTTAATGTCCGTCTGAAAGGCGGAAGGCGCGGCAGCGGAGTAGGAGAAATGCACAGAACTAACCCCTCGAACGTATTTTGTTTTGAAGGACACCCCTTCCGCCCCCTTCGGGGGCACCCTCGCGCGCGGGTAGAAACCCGCGTTTGGTCGGCATTTGCCCACGCATATGGGCAAATGCTATAAGAATTTTGCGCCAAAGATTATCAATCTTTGGCAGAATGCAAAATTCTTCCCTCAAGGGGTGGGCAAGGGGTGGACGAAAAAACAAAATCGTTCGAAACATTCTCAAATTATGTGCCATAGGCGGAATTCACTTCCGCCGTGGGCGACCCAATTTGCCACACTACCGTAGGCTTAATGTCCGTCCGAAGGGCGGAAGGCGCGGCAGCGGAGTAGGAGAAATGCACAGAACTAACCCCTCGAACGTATTTTGTTCTGAAGGACACCCCTTCCGCCCCCTTCGGGGGCACCCACCCCTCAAGGGGTGGGCAAGGGGTGGACGAAAAAACAAAATCGTTCGAAAAAAATCTCGCCGTTCCGACTTCGGAACGGCGATGCTGTTATCTCTTGGAGAACTGCGGTGCTCTTCTTGCTTTTTTGAGACCGTACTTCTTTCTTTCCTTGACGCGGGGGTCGCGGGTGAGGAAGCCCGCCTTCTTCAGCGCGGGTCTGCTGTCGGGTTCTGCCTCGAGAAGCGCTCTTGCGATGCCGAGACGGATCGCGCCTGCCTGACCCGTGTAGCCGCCGCCGATGACATTGACGAAAATATCGTACTTATCTTCGACTTTCAGCTCGACGAGGGGCTGTTTCACGACATACTGCGTCGTGCCTTGAGGGAAGTAGTCGGCAAGCGGACGGTCGTTGATGACGATCGCGCCGCTCCCCGAGGGGATGAGACGCACGCGGGCGATCGCTTTCTTTCTCCTGCCCGTGCCCCAGAATTGTATTTTTTTCTTCAGAACAACCTTAGCCATTTCCCTCTCTCTCCTTAATATAATTTAAGCTCTTCGGGCTTCTGCGCCTCGTGCTTGTGCTCTGCGCCCTTGTAGAGGCGGAGCTTCTTGATCATCTGGCGCCCGAGAGAATTTTTAGGCAGCATTCCGCGCACCGCTTCGTATACCGCGAGGTCGCTCTTCTCTGCCATAAGGGTGCTGTACGGCGTTTCTTTCAGCCCGCCGATGTACCCCGTGTGATAACGGTAATACTTCTTTTCGAGCTTCTTACCCGTGAGCACGACTTTGTCGGTATTGATGACTATGACAAAATCGCCCGTATCGACATTGGGAGTGAATGTGGGCTTATTCTTGCCGCGAAGGATCGCAGCCACCTTGGAAGCGAGTCTCCCAAGGGGAACGCCTGCCGCGTCTACGACGTACCATTTTCTTTCAACCGTCTCGGCATGTGCCATGTAGGTTTTCATAAACGTCTCCTTGACTTTGGAAATGTTGAATTTATAACAGTCGGCGGGCGGAAAACGGGGAAAATACCGCTTCAAACCCGATTGCTCCTTTATTATAGGGCGTCAGAAAAGTTCCGTCAAGCTGTTTTGAGTTGCGAAAACAAGATTTTTTCCGAAATCGGTAAAATATTTTTCGGGCGGGAAACGCTCATTCGTCCCCGACGGCGGGTAATTTTTTGATGACCCGCGCGGGATTGCCCACCGCGACCGAGTTGTCGGGAATGTCGTGCACGACGACCGCTCCCGCGCCGATGACGACGTTGCTGCCGATCGTCACCCCGGGAAGGACCTTCACGCCGCCGCCAAACCAGACGTCGCTGCCCACCCTGATGGGCTTTGCGAATTCGAGCTCCCTGCGGCGAAGCCCCGCCTCGAGGGGGTGCCCCGCCGTGTAGAATCCGCATTGCGGCGCGATGTAGACGTTGTCGCCGAAGATGAGCTTGTTCGTGTCGAGAAAGACGCAGTCGTGATTGACGTAGAAGTTCTCCCCGACTTCGGTGTTGTAGCCGTAGTCGAACCAGACGTTGCTCTCGATGTTGAAGTTCTCGCCGTGCTTCCCCAGCAGGGCGTGCATGATGGCTCTCCGCGCCTCGATGTCGTCGCGGGGGGTGCGGTTGTAGTCCTCGCAGAGGCGCTTCGCGTGCGCGAGTTCCTCTTTGAGTTCGTCGTCCACGCAGTACAGTTCTCCGTTTTGCAGGTGTTGTTTTTGTGTCATGGTTTCTCCCTATGAATGTTTGCGGATAAGTGATGAGTGTTGCGTTGCAATGTGGGCGGGGGGATATGGCGGTCTCCTTGGCGCCCCTCGGGGTCCCCGCAAAAAACAACGTATTTTTGCGGGGTGATTTAGGGGAGCTGTCGAGCGTAGCGAGACTGAAGGGTTTAACCCCTTTGCCCCTACGGGGCACTTCCCCTACAAGGGGCAGCGAGGAGACACTGCGATGACCCACACCCCTACCCCTCTCCCATGGAGAGGGTGGGCATGAACCCCCTCCGTGGGATGGGGATGTCGCATCGCGACAGGGGGTGGGGCGTAATCTCAATCACTGCGCGTGGCGGGGTTTCCCCGCCAAAGCGCACCCCATTTGCAACGCTACCGCAGGCTTATTGTCCCTGCATATAACGTTTTCGGAGCGACTTAATTGATGCACAGTGTTACATCGCTCGCGCGTATTTATTTTGCGAAGCAAAAGAAATCGCGCGAAACTAACTTATTCCAGTATCGCCTTTATCCTTCTGACGCCTGCGGAAGAGGACTGCTCCTTGACGATCTTGAAATGTCCCAGTTCTCCCGTATGCGCGACGTGCGGTCCGCCGCACATCTCCTTGGAGAAGTCGCCGATGGAATAGGTCTTGACGACATCGCCGTACTTCGAGTCAAATACGCCGACAAAGTTCTCCTTTCTCGCCTCTTCGAGGCTCATTTCACGGTAGACGACGGCAATGTCCTCGCCGATCTTCTCGTTGACGAGGTCCTCGACCGCCTTGATCTCCTCGGGCGTCATCGCACGGTCGAAATTGAAGTCGAAGCGCATGCGTTCGTCGTTGATGTTGCTCCCCTTCTGGTTGCAGTCGGGGGAAAGGACCTTTTTCAGGGCGGCGTTGAGAAGGTGGGTCGCCGTATGATAGCGGGTCGCCTGTTCGGAATGGCTCTCGAGTCCCCCTTTCGCCTCGCCCTTCTGGATGACGCGGCTCTTCTCCTGGTGTTCCTTGAATGCCGCCCCGAAGCCGTCCTTGTCGACGGTCAGTCCCCTCTCTTCCGCGAGTTCCTCGGTAAGTTCGAGGGGGAACCCGTACGTGTCGTACAGTCTGAATGCCGCCTTGCCGCCGATGACCGTCTCGGGGATGTAGGCGGGGTCGGACTTCGTCATGAATTCGTTCTTGCGCTCGAGTCCCGTGACGCACTTGTCGAACTCCTTCATGCCCGTGACGAGGGTCGTCTCGAACTTCTCCGCTTCCTTGGAGATCTCGTCGAGAATGTACGATTCCTTCTCCAAAAGGAGCGGATATGCTTCGTTATAGACCTCTTCGATGTAGATTTTCGCGACGGCGAGCATGGCTTCCGCGGTGAGGTCGAGCTTTCTGCACCAGCGGATCGCGCGGCGCATGATGCGGCGCAGAATGTACCCCGCGCCGACATTGGACGGGAGCAGGCTCTGCCTGTCGCCGATGAGCATGACGGTCGTGCGGGTGTGATCCGCAATGATGCGCATCGCCTTCTGCGTCTCCCCGCCGTCCGCGTACTTCTTTCCCGAGAGTTCCTCGAGTTTTGCGAGCACGGATGTGAAAAGATCGGTAAGGTAAGCGTCATGGAGACCGTTGAGGAAGAGCAGCATGCGG
Organism: uncultured Clostridia bacterium; assembly: GCA_947626935.1. Classification (GTDB taxonomy): domain Bacteria; phylum Bacillota; class Clostridia; order Christensenellales; family Borkfalkiaceae; genus Gallimonas. The sequence goes on from CANQUD010000014.1 coordinate 14,371, forward strand.
TCAAAACCGAACCCCGTGTCGACATTTTTGTTCTCGAGCGGGGTATAGCCGTTCTCGAGTTTCCGATACTGCATGTAGACGTCGTTGCCGATCTCCACATAGTCGTCGGGAAACACGGGATCCTTCTTTTCGGGGTCGAGGGGATAGAACCACTCGTTGTCGGGTCCGCAGGGCGTTCCGACGGTCCCTTCAAGCTCCCACCAGTTGTCCTCTTTGGGAAGATAAAAGACATGCTCGGGTCTGATGCCGAGACCGATGAGGAGATTCGCCGTCTCGTCGTCGCGGGGGACGGACTCGTTGCCCTCGAACACGGTCGTGCACAGCTTGTCCCTGTCAAGCCCGAACACGTCCGTCAGAAGTTCGAATGTCCACGCGGTCTTTTCCTTCTTGAAATAGTCGCCGAGGGACCAGTTCCCCATCATCTCGAAGAAGGTGAAGTGGGACGTGTCGCCGACGGAGTCGATGTCGACCGTTCTGACACAGCCCTGCACGTTGCAGAGACGTTTCCCCGCGGGGTGCGGCTTGCCGAGAAGATAGGGCATGAGCGGCTGCATGCCCGCGACGTTGAACATGACGCCCGTCGAGCCGTCGCCGATGAGCGACACCGCACCGATGTCGGTGTGCCCCTTGCTCTTGTAGAAATCCAACCACTTTTGTCGTAATTCTTTTCCCGTGATTTTCATGTGATATGTTTCCTTTTTTTGAATTTCGTGTTTCTAAATTCTCTTGTCGCCCCTCGGGGTGGTTTAAGGGAGATGTCGAGGCGCAACAGAGACTGAAGGGTTTTGAAACCCCTTTCCCCTTCGGGGACTTCCCCTATGAGGGGCAGCGAGGGGACGCAGCATCTTTTCGCCACTTCCCCTATGAGGGGCAGCGAGAGATGCCGCTTTCTCCCATTGGGTAGCGAGATCTTCTTGTCGCCCCTTTCAGGGGAGATGTCACGAGCATCGCGAGTGACAGAGGGGTTTATTCCAACCCCAAGCGTAGCAAAATGTCCGCTTTCACCGATTTGAACTCTCGCGCGATCTGCAAATTTGAATACCTCGCCACGGTGATGCCGCTCTTCTCCAGAAACGCGTCTCTCGTTTTATCGTACTCTTCCCCTTGCTCCTCAAAATGCTGCGAGCCGTCCAGTTCGACAGCCAATTTCGCTTCATGGCAATAGAAATCAAGGATGTATTGCCCCATTGGTTTTTGCCGTACAAATTTCATCGGAAGATAGCGCAAAAAGGTGTACCATAGTTTACGCTCTTCCTTCGTCATCCCTCGTCGAAGGTCCTGTGCATAACCAACGAGTTTTTGCTTGTAATAAATCATTTGAAACCCCTTTCCCCTCGCAAGCTCGGGGACTTCCCCTACAGGGGCAGCGAGAGATGCCGCTTTCTCCCAATGGGCAGCGAGGTCATCTTGTCGCCCCTTTCAGGGGAGATGTCGAGGCGCAGCCGAGACAGAGGGGTTTAACCCCTTTCCCCTTCGGGGACTTCCCCTACAGGGGCAGCGAGAGATGCCGCTTTCTCCCAATGGGCAGCGAGAGTTTCTCCTTCTCCCGGAGCGCACGGGATTATCAGATCTTTGTCAATTCATACCCCTCTTTGCTGTCTTTCACGCTATAACCGAGGGATTTTAATTGCTCGCGGAGTTCGTCCGACTTCGCCCAGTCCCTGTTGAGGCGGGCGAGGCGGCGCTCTTCGGCGATCTTTTTGATCTCTTCGGGGATCTCCTCGTTCGGCGCATAGGCGGCGAGGTATTCCCCCGCGTCCCGCCTGAAGATCCCGAGGAGCGAATAGGTCTTGCGGATCTGGTTCGTCATCTTCCGCGCCGTCCCGTCGTGCTCCTGCAGGAGACGTCCGATTTCCTTGAAATATCCGAAGAGGTCGGCGAGCGCGAGGGCGGTGTTGAAATCGTCGCTCATCGCCTCGTCGAACTTTTTGTCGATCTCGGGGAACAGCCCCTCTTCCGCGGGGAATTCTTTCTCCGCCTTCCCGATCAAGGTATAAAAGCGCACGAGGTGGGTCTCCGCTTCGGAGAAGAGGGTGTCGGTGACGTTGATGTCGCCGCGGTAATTCATGGAGAGCAGGGCAAATTTGAGTGCTTCGTCCGAATATTTGTCGAGGATATCGGAGAGGAGCAGGACGTTCCCGAGGGACTTGGACATCTTTTGTCCGTTGATCTTGATGAGTCCGTTGTGCGTCCAGTACTTTGCGAAGGGTTTCCCCGTCAGCGCCTCGGTCTGGGCGATCTCGTTCTCATGATGGGGAAAGATGAGGTCCCTTCCGCCGCCGTGGATGTCGATGCTGTCGCCGAATGCCGCGCGGTTCATCGCGGAACACTCGATGTGCCAGCCCGGTCTGCCCCTGCCCCAAGGGGAATCCCAGAAGATCTCCCCTTCCTTCGCCGCCTTCCAGAGGGCGAAGTCGTAGGCGTTTTTCTTGCAGTCGTCGTTTTCGACGCGCACACCGTCGAGCATATCCTCTTTGTCTCTGCCCGAGAGCTGCCCGTAGGCGGGATAGCTGTCGACGTCGAAGTAGACGTCGCCGTTCTCCGCGGCATAGGCGTGCCCTTTTTGGATGAGTTCCTCGATGAAGGAAATGATGTTGCCGATGTTCTCCGTCGCCTTGAGCCAGAGGGTCGGCTCGCCGATGTTGGCGCGTGCCATGACGGCGTCGATCTTTTCGATCATCATGGCGGCGTACTTGTCGGCGGGAATGCCCGTCTCATGGCTCTTTGCGATGATCTTGTCGTCGACGTCGGTATAGTTGCGGGCGTAAGTCACTTCATAGCCCTGTTTTTCGAGAAATTTGCGGAACACGTCATAGATGAGCGCCTGATAGGCGTGCCCGATGTGCGCTTCGCCCGAGACGGTGATCCCGCAGGCGTACATCTTGACCTTTCCCTCCTCGATGGGAACGAATTCTTCCTTTTTTCTTGTCAATGAATTATAAATTTTCATGATTTTCTTGATTTTGGGGGTGGAACGGCGCAATTCTGCTCAACAGCCCAGTGGGCTGTGAGCTGCGCCGCGACAGGAGCGCTGGCAAGCGCAGACCGCCCGCACGTTCTTTATGCCGTCGAAGGGCGGCACGAGCGGCATAGTCGCGAAGTACGGGCTTTGCGGCGGTCCCTGCCGCCCAAAGGTAGGGGAGTGGGTCACCGCAGCCGTTCATCCAGAGCGAAGCGAAGGATCCCAGCAAACGGGCGGAGTGACAATGTGCCCCGTAGGTTTAATGGGATGCTTCACGTACGTTCAGCATGAACGTACGGGCGGGGCAACATGAGCATGCGGGCGGGGCAGCATGAGCGTGGCTTCCCCTGCCGCCCAAAAGACCGCTCCCGCTACACGTCGCGGATGGGGAGACTGTCGATCTTGTATTCCGCGAGGCATTGGCGGACGAGATCGGGCGCAAAGATCTTCTGCTCGAGAAGGAAGCGGACGACGACGTCCCGCACGCTCTTTTCGTCGAACTCATAGCCGCACGCATTGAAGAGATTGTCCGTGTCCGCCGCCGTGAACCCGCAGGTGACGGCAAGGGCGATCACGGTATTTTTTTCGGGGATCAATGTCCCCCTGACGATCTTTTTCCAGAATCTTTGCTCGACCGTAAGCTTCTCCCCCGCCTCTTCCGCCGTCATCTTGTGGAGCTTCAAAATCTTCGGAAAGACCTTGGCGAAAGTATATTTCTCGAAGGGGCGGCGGACCTTTTCGCGGAAAGAAAGAAAGCGGAAGGAGAAAGTAAGATCGGTGTCCGCCTGTTCCTCTTTGAGGAGCGCAAGCAGTTCCGCGGCGTTCTCCTGATAACAGAGCCGCATGACGGAAGGATCCTTTCTCCCGACGCTGCCGTCCTTCCCGAGGACGATCGTATCGGGCGCCTTGTACCCGCTGAGCGCGGAGAGGCGGATATAATCGCTGTAATGCGCCATGAAGTATTCGTCGAGCGCCGAAATCGTATAGTTCATACGCGGTTATTTTACCATTCCTTCCCGAAAAACGCAACCGTTTTGGGGGAAGGAACGTCTCTTTTTGAGGGCGGAAGTAAAATGAATGGAATTTTTATTTTTTGTGAGTTTCTGACAATTTTCAATTTATGATATGATTTATCAAAAAATTTATCATAAATCATTATAATTTTGGGTGAAATGAAAAAAATATCGGCGAAAAAGAAAAATTTTGTATACTAATTTTGTGAATTTGCTTGCATTGTGAAATTTTATATGTTACTATCTTACAGGAATAGTATCAAATTGTAGGGGGTATATACCATGAAACGGGAACGCATCGAAGAACTTGCGGATCTTCTCGACAGGCGCGGCAGACTTTCGCTCGAGCAGCTTGACGACTTCTTTCCCAATGTTTCGCAGATGACGCTTCGGCGTGACCTTCTTCAGCTTGAACAGCAAGGCCGCATCATCCGCGTGCGCGGGGGTGCGATGTCCGTCAAGGAAGTCCAGAAGGTCTCGGGGGAAGCGTATGCGAAAAAGACGGCGAGCAACGCCGACGCAAAACTGCGCATTGCCCAGAAGGCTTCCACCCTCATCGACGAAAACTGCTCTCTCTTTATGGACGGGGGCACGACGGCGATGTGCCTTGCAAAGGAAATGCCCGACATCAGCGTCCACGTCTTTACGAACGGTCTTGCCGTCGCGATCGAGCTTGCGCAGAAGAAGAACTTGAGCGTCACGGTCCTCGGAGGGCAAGTCATCAAGGACAATCTCTCGACGGCATCGCCCGTCGCGAAGGACTACTTCGAAAACACCAACTTCGAACTCGCCATCATCTCCGCCTCGGCATTCACGCCCGACATCGGATTTTCGTGCGGCTCTATGGTCGAAGCCGACCTTCTCAAGATGGCGCGGCAGAAGGCAAAGACGCTCTATATGATGCTCGACAGTTCCAAGATCGGCAAGATCATGCCGCATACCTTTGCGCGGCTTGAAGATATCGACGTGCTCATCACGGACGACAGCTTCCCCGCGGACATGAAGGAACTCTTCCGACAGAAAAATATCGTCGTCATGTAAGGAAAAAAGTTCGGCTTCCGTTGTGCAAAACGGAAGCCGTTTTTTTGTGGAATTTTGAGGGCAATCCCCCCCACCACCCGCTGCGCGGGAGCCTCTTTGGGCGGCAGGGACCGCCGCAAAGCCCGTACTTCGCGACTATGCCGCTCGTGCCGCCCTTCGACGGCATAAAGAACGTGCGGGCGGTCTGCGCTTGCCAGCGCTCCTGTCGCGGCGCAGCTCACAGCCCACTGGGCTGTTGAGCAGAATTGCGCCGCTCCACCCCGAAGGGGTAGGCTCTGCCAAGACCTGACCCCGCGGGGTGGAGCAACGCATTCTGCGAAAAGTCCAGTGAACTTTTCGCGCGTTGTGACAGGAGCGAGCGCATTGTCCCGCGCGAGCGGTGACCGAATGCGGGTCTCTACCCGCATGAGACAGGTGGCACGGCGTAGCCGTGACGAATGGGGGGGATCGTGTTCCCCCCTCATTACAATTCAACGGCTTTCGACTTTGACGTAGGCACCTGTGTCGGCGTCCTGAAAGACGACATAAAACCCTTCGCCGTCCGAAAAGGGCGAGGAAGGCACAAAGACGGCGTTCTCCGACCCGTCTTTTTTCTCGCTCGCGACGCAGAGGTAGCGCGGGATCCCCTCTTCATAGACGATCCCGATGAGGTCGTCCCCGTTTTTTGCCCATTGGGACTGCGGAAACGCCCACTTCAGTCTCTCGTCGGGGGGATATTTTCTGAAAACTTCGTCGAGCCTGTCGCGGATCTCTTTATAGTATGTAAGCGAGCCGCGGGTGAGGACGAAAGCAGTCTCATCCGAAAGAGGATCGCCGCCGCCCGTCTCTTTTTCTCCTTGAGGCGCAGGCGCGTCATTCCCTCTTTCATCTGCAGGAGCCGCAAAGTAGTCACCGTCGGCGATCGCCTCGTCGTCATAGGCGGTCGCTTTCTCCCGAAAGGGAGACATGTCCTCGGGCGGTTCGCTGTTCGGAAGGGGCACCCCGGGGGCGTAAGGGACGTTCGGTTCCAAGGGGGCTGGGGTCTGAAATGGCGGCATGGGGGTCGGAATTCCCTTCTTTTTGCCCGTCTCGGAGAGCACCTTCAACATCGACGGAGCGTCTGCCCTCTCCGTGCCGCAGATCCCGAAGGCGACGGGTTCGGGGTCCGAGCGGACAAAGCAGAGGAGCGCCGCAAAGCCGCCCTTGACGGACGGACTCTCTTCCGCCCTCATCTCCCCGTCGGCGGCGAAGCAGAATTTTTCTCCATTGATCTGCAAAACGAGCACATATCTGCCCTCTTTCAGGGCGGAAAGCCCCGGCATGCGCAGGGTCACCCGCAGCTCTTTGCCCGTCCGTTCGGCATAGACGACGCCAGAGAGCGCGTTCCCGTCCGCCGAGAATCCCTTCTTCAACTGTTTCAAGATACAAATGCGTTTTTCGTAAGCCATTTCTTCTCCTATTCTCTTTGAGAATAACAGAAAAAAGCCCGCGAAAACGGGCTTTTTTGCACGATATGTGGGGAATTTTGTCGAATTTTACCTGCCGAGGACCCGAATCTCCTTTCCCTTCTGCTCCGCGTAGCGGAGCGTGTAGGCGGTTCCCCCCTTCTCCTTGACACAGTAAGCGATGACGAGGTCGGCGTTATCCACCATGTAGCGGTCCCGCGCATGGTAGCAGCCGTAACAGTAGGTCGGATAGAGGACGACCTGTTCGTCGCACCATTCGAGGAGACGGCTATACTTTTCGCGGTCTTCCGCCGAAAAGCTGTTCTCCTGTCCCCGATAGGGAATACAGGCGATGAGCTTTAAGGAATACTTTCTCCCGAGGGAGACGAGGCAGTCGAGCGCGAACAGGTCAAATCCCCGCGCCATGCCGCAGTAAAACGTATCATATCCTTCCGAAATGCTCTTTTCGAGCATGTCGTACAGCCCGTTCCCGTCGAAATTTTCGGGAAGGTCCCTGTGTCCCGTCAATGCGCATTTCATCGTATCGGATCTCTCCTCTCCTTTCCGTTTCCGCGGGGGTATTTTGCGGGGGTCGGACGAACTTTTTGGCAAGAATACAGCCTTCTCGCGCCGTAGCCGTCGGGAAGTTCATACGCGACGCACCCCCTGTATTCCGTGCCGAGCACCTTCATCGCGGGTCGGGCGAGCGCAAGTTCTTCCTCGTTGTCCGATTTGTAGGCGAGAAAGATCCCCCCCTCTCTGACGAAAGGAATGCAGTACTCCGAAAGCGTTGAAAGCGGCGCGACCGCCCGTGCGAAACAGACGTCGTACCGTTCACGGTAGGTCTCCTCTCTTGCAAGCTCCTCGGCGCGGGCGTGGACCACTTCGACGTTGTCAAGGTCCAGCTCCCGTACGGCGGCGCGGAGAAAGTCGCACTTCTTCCCCGTGCTCTCGATGAGGGTCATCGCAAGGTCTTCCCGTACAAGCTTGAGCGGGATGGAAGGGAACCCCGCACCCGAGCCGACCTCGGCGCAGACCGCGTTCCTCTTGAAAAACCCGACTCCCGCGAGGGAATCGAGGAAATGTTTGTGGAAAACTTCGTCCCGTTCCGTCACGGCGGTGAGGTTGAACTTCCCGTTGTATTCGAGAAGGAGACGGTAGTACATCTCAAATTTCTCTCTTTTTTCGTCGATCAGCTTTGCGATCTCTTCAAAATCGGGCGTCAACTTCTCCATACGCAGATTATATCATAAATTTTTTTGATTATCAACTGTTTGTGAAAAACCCACGCTCTCTTTTTCCACAATGTGGAATTTTCTGTCGACATCTCCTCTCCGCCGCCCGCGAAACTTTTCCTTCCCGAAAAACAAAAAAATTTCTTTCCACATCCCCTCTGTTATCCACAGGACGTCCACACTTCTTTCCACCGATTTTCCACATCTTTTTCTCTGCTCATTTATGAAAATCTTTCGTTTTCCCTTGCCTTTTTCCTTCAATTTCGGTATAATAATGATGTCGGTCGGACAAGGGAAAGGTTTGTCCACAATTCCACACCCCTTATTACTACTGATATTATTTTATTTTTTATAAATCCAATCATCATGGAGGGAAAACGATGAAATTTGTCTGTGACGGCATGACGCTCTCGGAAGCGGTCATGAAGGTCAGTAAGGCGTGCGCCGTGAGGACGACGGCGCCCGTCATGGAGTGCATCAAGATCGAGGCATTCGGCGAGGAAGTGACGCTCCTTGCGACGGACGGGGAACTTGCCATTTCCAAGTCGGTCAAGGCGGAGATCTTCGAGGAAGGCGCCGTCTGCGTGCCCGGGAAACTCTTTGCCGACTATATCGGAAAACTTTCTGACGAGCAAGTGACCGTCTCCACCGCCGAAAAGGGACTGGAGATCGGGTATAAGGATGCGGCGTCCTGCCTTCAGACGATCCATGCCGAGGAATTCCCCAAACTCAACCTCGAGATCGGGGAAAACAGCGCCGTCATGAAGCAGAGCGACCTCAAAAAGATCGTCGCGCAGACGGTGTTCTGCTGTGCGCAGGACGATTCCCGTCCCATTCTGAAGGGATGCCTCATGGAATTCAGGGACAACCTCACGATGTTCGCGCTCGACGGCTACCGTCTGGCGCTTGCGGATGCCCCCATCGTCTCCAAGAGCGGTGAGACGACGGTCATCTGCCCCGCAAGGACCCTCTCCGAACTCTCCCGCATGCTCGGCGAGGACGAAGAGGACATCACGATCTTTACGGAAGGGGGAATGCTCCTCGTCCGCACGGGCGGCACGGTGCTCCTGTCCCGTCTTTACAACGGAGAATTCATCAAGCGGGAAAATGTCATCCCCACCCGCTTCACGACGGTCGCGACCGTCTCCCGCGCGGAACTCATTTCGGGCGTCGAACGCGCCGCGATCCTCATCCGCGGGGACAAGAACAACCTCATCACCCTTGACATCGGAAACGGGCTTGTCAAGATCTCCTCGTTCTCGGACGTCGGGAACATGGCGGAGAGCGTCCCAGCGACCATCGAAGGAATGGACCTCACGATCTCGATGAATGCGAAATATCTCCTCGACGCGCTGAAGGCGCTCGACGAAGAGAAGGTAGATCTCTCCTTCGGCGGTCCCATTTCTCCCTTTATTTTGCAGAATACGGAGAAAAAAGGGTGTCTGTATTTGATATTACCCGTCAGAAACGCACAATAATCGCTTGACGGACAAGCGGAAAATCTTTATAATCTAAAAGAAACACTTCAGCAAGGAGTAAGACACTATGAAAAGAACATACCAGCCCAAGAAGAGGGCAAGAAAGAAGGTGCACGGATTCCGCCAGAGAATGAAGACGCAGGGCGGAAGAAAGACGCTCAAGAGAAGAAGAGACAAGGGCAGAAAGCATATTTCCGCCTAAAAAGCCATGCGCTGTCTGAGGCTGAAGAAGCAGAAAGAGATCACTGCGCTTCACAGAAGCGGAAAAAGGGTGTACGCCAGTTCGCTCACCGTCATCTATCTCCCGTCCGACTGTCTGAAAATGGCGGTATGCGTCGGGAAAAAGTACGGAAAGAGCGTGCGGCGGAACCGCATCAAGCGGCTGCTTCGGGCGGCCTTTTCGCAGTATACGGACTTTCTCTCCCCCTGCTCTGTTCTCCTCATCCCGCGCGTGAGCGAGGAGTATTCCTATGCCGTGTTTGTCCGCGACATCGGAAAGATCCTCGAAAGAGAGCGGCTCCTTGAACATACGCCTTAAAAAACTTGCCGCAGAGAATTTGAGATATCTGCGGCGCAGGATGTATCGTCCCTTCTTGCGGGCTTTGTGCATCCGCATGATCTGCTTCTATCAGAAGTATTTCTCGAAACACACCTGCCTCTACACCCCGACTTGTTCGGAATACACCAAGCGGTGCATCAACAACTGGGGTGTCGTCGTGGGAATTTTGCTTGGAATGTGGAGGATTTTGCGCTGCAATCCCCTCTCGAAAGGGGGGATCGACCCCGCTCCCGAGGTTTTTTGGAAGCGCAAATGGCTCCTTTGAATGGAGATACTATGCAGTTTTTATCTTTGCTGGGCGCAATGCCGGGCGTCATGGTCCTTCCAACGGGATATCAGATCGGGCTGGACTGGCTCGGTCACTTTGCGCGTATCATCATCGAGGGCGTCGGCATCACGGGTCTCGGCATCATCGTCTTTAACCTTGTGCTGAAGGCGATCACGCTCCCCTTCGACATCTACCAGAGAGTCATGACGCGCAAGCAGAACCTCATCATGCAGCAGATGCAGCCCGAACTCGAAAAACTGCAGAAGCAGTACGCGAACGACAAGCAGATGTACAACCAAAAGATGTTCGAACTGCAGAAAAAGAGCGGTTACAGCATGTTGGGCGCCTGCCTTCCCATGATCGTCTCCTTCGTCATCCTCATCGTCGCATGGCAGGGCTTCCGCGCCTATTCGCAGTATGCGAATCTCCGCAACTATGTCGAGATGTCGGAGAGCTACAACGCAGCCGTGCTCGCAAACGGCGTGGACGGCGTCGACTATCGGTACATTTCGGACGAGAGCGGAGAGTATTTCGTCTATACGGACGGGGAAGGCGCAGAACAGAGGATCGACGCCGTTTGGAAGAACGGAGAACTTCTTCCCGTCGGCGGGGACATCACCTACACGATGACGGAGATCGGAGACAGCAACGGGACCGTTTCAAAGTGTATCACCGTCGAGAGCACAAACACAGCCAATTACATTCTGTATCAATACAATGCCGAGACGAACACCGTCATGCGGGAATATAAGCTCGACCTCGGCAGATTCGCCGCCGCGATGAAGGAACTTCCCGCCGACAAGCGCGAGGGATTGCAGGACGTCATCGACGCCGCCGAAGCCTACGTGGAAGGAGACAGCGCGACGGAGACCGCCCTCTCCGACAAGGCGACGAACTACCTCAAGAAGATCGGCTCCGAAGCCGCGGCGCAGCGCTTCCGCGAGAACGATCCGAGCTTCTTATGGATCAAGAACGTGTGGTATCCCGACGTCTCCTACAATCATCCCGTTCCCGAATATGAGAACTTCGCCTCGGAGTTCGGAAACGTCACTGTCGTGACGGCGACGGGCGAGGAGAAAAACCTCAATTCTCTCATGAACCAGACGCAGTATGAGGCGCTCACGATGTCCCTCGGCGAGGAAAAGGAAGCGGCGAACGGTTACTTCATCCTGATTGTCCTCTCGATCGGATTCATGCTCCTCTCGCAGCTCGTCGTGATGAAGAGCAACAAGACCGCAAACAAGTACCAGACTGTCGACGGACAGGGAGCGACGACGCAGAAAGTCATGCTCGTCGTCATGCCGCTCATCTATGCGTTCTTCTCCTTCTCGTACAGCGCGGCATTCTCCATTTACATGACTATGAGCAGTATCGTTGCGATCGTCGTCACGCTCCTCTGTAACTTCATCTTGGGAAGGATCTTCAAGAAGAAGGAAGAGAAGGCGCAGATCGAGGAGCGCACGCGCAAGCTGCCTTGGATGAAATAACAAAGACACGGGCACATCCCGATATAGAAGAGGAAATATCATGGAAAAGACATTCAGCGGCAAAACAGTGGAAGAAGCCGTAAAGGCGGGGCTTGAGGAACTCGGTCTCCCCCGCGAGGACGTTGAGATCGAAGTCCTCGAAGAAGGAAAAAAGCGCCTGTTCGGGTCCGTCCCCGCACAGGTCAGATTGACCGTCAAGGAAAAACTCACGGACGGGCAGAGAGCGGTGAAATTTCTCGAGGGACTTCTCCCCCTCATCGGGTCGGACGCGGTCCCCTCTCTTGCGGGCGAGGATGAAAAGATCGTCATCGAACTCAAATCGGACGGCGCAAAGGGGATCATCGGAAGAAGAGGAGAGACCATCGACGCCATTCAGGTGCTTGCGGGCGCCGTTGCGAATACGGGACGGCACGACTACAAGCGCGTCGTCGTCGACTGCGGAAACTATCGCGAAGAGCGCGAGGAGACCTTGAAGAGAGTTGCGGAAAAGCTCGCCGCGAAGGCGGTCCGCCTCAAGAAGAGAGTCCGTCTCGAGCCGATGAACCCCTACGAGCGCAGGATCATCCACTCCGCCCTCGCGGACAGCGAAGAGGTGTTCACCAAGAGCGAAGGGAAGGAACCCAACCGCTTTGTCGTCATCACGCCCAAGAACATGAGGAGCGACGACAGAAAGGGTGGGAGAAGGAACGGCGGCAAGGACCGTCCCCGCAGGAACGACAGGGAACAAAGGTACGGCAGCGAACGCAAAAAGACGTACGAACACAGGGAGATGCCTTCCGAGGCGACACCCGAGTCGTCGGGAACGAGTTTCAACCGCGGCGGAACGCCGGGGTATAAGAAGGGCGGATTCTCGGGCTTCTTCGGGACCTTCCTCGGCAACGCCAACGACGACGAGAGCGAAAAGACCGTCCCCGAGACTCCCGAAACTCCCGACGAGGAATAAGACTGCGTGACAAAAAGATGCGCGGGGTGGAACAGCTCGCCCCGTGCTTTCCTATACGTTGTTTTGCCCCTTGCGCGTGTGAAATGGTGTGTTGTCCCCCCCCATTCGTCACGGCTACGCCGTGCCACCTTCCCCCCGTTGGGGGTCAAGTATGAGCTGAGCCTACCCCTTCGGGGTGGAGCGGCGCAATTCTGCTCAACAGCCCAGTGGGCTGTGAGCTGCGCCGCGACAGGAGCGCTGGCAGGCGCAGACCGCCCGCACGTTCTTTATGCCGTCGAAGGGCGGCACGAGCGGCATAGTCGCGAAGTACGGGCTTTGCGGCGGTCCCTGCCGCCCAAAGAGGCTCCCGCGTAGCGGGTGGTGGGGAGTCCTTGCTGCCCCTTTTAGGGTCGCAAAACGCAATTCTTGCGCATCAGCACAGTGTGCTGTGCGCTGCGTTTTGCGGTGAGTGAGCGCATTCTCCCGCGCGAACGGTGACCGAGGACGGGTCTCTACCCGTCCGAGACAGTCCCCGAGCTTGCGAGGGGAAAGGGGTTTGAAACCCTTCAGTCTCGCTTCGCTCGACAGCTCCCCTACAGGGGAGCCAAGGGATACCCCCTCCGAGGGAGGGGGATGTCGCAACGCGACAGGGGGTGGGTCACCGCAATTTCCCCATTCCCCAATCAATTTCCGACACAAAAAAACTCTGTCCCGAAAGACAGAGCTTTTTCTTTGCACAAAACGTTTCAGTTCTCTTCGAGCCACTTCTTGGCGTTCACCTTGGACATGGGAACGAGATCCTCTACAGGGTAGGGAGAAACCGCTCCGCCGTTCGTGTACAGGAAGTAGCTGCCGTCCGCAGTGACATAGAGGGTGGTCTCATAGCCCGCGGGATCCCCCCACGCGCCGACCGCAACCTTCTTGACGACGGTAGATGCGGCGGTATCGTATTCCTTCTTTCTGACGGTTTTTACCATGATTTTATTCTCCTTTATTGAAATTTCCTCTATTGTACCCCTTTTGTTCTATTTCGTCAACGATGTGAAAAGAGAATTTCCAAATACAAAAGAAATGAAAATTTTTAACATTTTATTCCAAACAAAATAGCATTTTTTGTGAAGGGTCAGCCGACCGCCCGCTGCATCGAGAATGAGGACAGTGCCCCTGCGATGATCTCCGCCATCGAGTAGATGACGTTGAAGCGGGTGAGGTTGATGAGAGAGTAGGAGAAGGCGGTTTTCTTCGCCACGATCCCCAAAATGGAGACGTCCCCCACCTTCCCGAGCCGCTTATTCGCCCCCGAGCCTGGCTTCAGAGGGACATCGAGGACCTTGATGAGACCGATGTCGCTCTCTTCCCCCACCGCCGCATCGACGGCAATGATCTTGCTTGCGGGGTGGATCCGACGGAGAAAGCCGTCGACGTACTTGACTTCTTTCGCCGTGACGGGACACTTGAGCGTGCCGTAGACGTAGCCCACGAGTTCACCCCCCTTTCGCAACATCGTTCCAGTGACGGGACCGAGGCTGTCACCGACGGCGAGGTCGCTTCCGATACATAAAATTACGGGGGGCGCAGAGATTTCGCCGAGGCATTTATTTAGCGCCATGACGATTCCTGTTTCCGCCAAAGCGTTATAAAAATGAAAAGAATACTCCATAATTGACCTCCGAGGCACACTATTTGTTGCCACTTTGCGGGAGTTTTATAAGAAATTTCTCGACAAAGACGGGAAATTATGGTATAATGAAGTCAGGAGGTCGAAATGGCTTGGATTTTGGACGTCGTCTTTTTTGTGGTTTTACTTCTCGGATGTCTCATCGGTGCGAAGATCGGACTGGTGAAGGGTGTCTGCAAGATCGCAGGGTGGATCCTCTCCTTCGTCGTGCCGTTTGTGTTCTGCGTCGCATTCAAGGATGCGCTTGAGAGATGGTTCGGCATGGTGACGGCGATCTCGGAAGGGATCGGGAACCCCACGATCGGCGGATGGATCTCAATTGCGATCGCATTTGTAGCGCTCATCGCGATCGTGCGCCTCGGAACTTTCCTGCTCGGGAACGTCGGGACCATCATCGTCGACTGCGTGAAGCCCGCGGCGATCATCAACGGACTGCTCGGCGGGATCTTGGGACTCTTTGAAGCATTCCTTGCTGCGTACTTCCTAATCCTCATCTGCGGCTGGCTCCCGATCGACAGCGTACACGTCTTTATCCAGGAAAGCACCGTTGTCAGAGCGATCTATGAATCCGATTTGATGGCATATCTCCCGTTCTGAAGCGAAAACCCCTGCAAAAACATGGCAGGGGTTATATTTTATCGCTTTTTTCTCCAAAATTGCCCCGAACGCAAAGGGTAATTTTTCGCACCGAATGTTTCACGTGAAACATCGATTTTGCCAAAAAATTTGGCTGAATGTTTCACATGAAACATTTTTTGTCATTTTGACCCCCATTTTGAGCTTAAAACAGGGGTCAAAATGATATTTCAAGGGAAAATCTGTGTAAATTATGAAAAATAGGAAAGAAATCCCATCAAATCCTTGATTATTTGCGTGATTTATGATACAATAATAATACACTTGCGTGCATACTGAATGTGGGCAAAAATAATATAGAAGGAGACGTGAATTGAGCAAAACAGTTAAGACGATCATCGCCGCTGTCGTACTCGTCGCTCTCGGTATCGGAATGTACTTCCTCATCTCGAGGATGATCGAGAATGGGAAAGAAGTCGACTATATCGAGTTCACAAAGCGGATCGAGGACCCACGCGGCGATACAGAGACAGAACAGGCGGGTGAATACAAGGACAGCGAGCAAATTCGAATGGTGCGTGTAAACGGCTATAAGGTCTACGGATATGCGAGCGTTGACGCGTCGACATATTCATGGTGGGCAAATTACAGCAGCCTATACGACAGCCCCGTGGAAGTCCAAAAGCTTGTCAAATCGTGGAATGAAGAGTTCGGTGTGGAAGAGGTCTGGTTTTCCGACCCGACTGCGGGCAGCGGATGGGGAAATGTCCTCTATATAGCCGTCCTCGTTGTCGGAATTGTCGCCTTCATTATGATCTTGAGGGCAACGAGCGGCGGTGGCGGCAAAGTCATGAACTTCGGCAAGACCAAAGCTCGGGTCTCAACCAATCTAAAAGTCAGATTTTCCGATGTTGCAGGGGCTGAAGAGGAAAAAGAGGAGCTCGCCGAGGTGGTAGAATTCCTCAAGAATCCTAAAAAGTTCTCGGGATTAGGTGCAAAAATTCCGAAGGGCGTCCTGCTTGTCGGTCCCCCGGGGACAGGAAAAACGCTCTTTGCAAAGGCTGTGGCGGGCGAAGCGAATGTTCCGTTCTTCTCGGTCAGCGGTTCGGACTTCGTCGAGATGTATGTCGGTGTCGGTGCTTCCCGTGTCAGAGATCTGTTCGACCTCGCAAAGCGGAATCAACCCTGCATCATCTTTATCGATGAGATCGACGCCGTCGGAAGGCAACGCGGAGCAGGTCTCGGCGGGGGTCACGACGAACGTGAACAGACGCTCAACCAAATACTGGTGCAGATGGACGGGTTCGAGACGAACGAGGGCATCATCGTCATGGCGGCTACCAACCGAGCTGATATCCTCGACAATGCTCTCCTTCGCCCGGGGCGGTTCGACAGACAGATCTATGTCAACCTTCCCGACGTAAAAGGACGGGAAGCGATCCTCAAAGTGCATGCGCGGAACAAGCCCCTCGCCCCCGATGTCAACTTCAAAGTGATAGCGCGAATGACCAGCGGCTTTTCAGGAGCCGACCTCGCAAATCTCCTGAACGAAGCAGCCATTCTCGCCGCAAGGGCGGGCAAGTCGATGATCGGAAATCTCGAATTGTACGAGGGGATCAACAAGGTCATCATGGGTCCGCAGAAAAAGAGTCGGATCGTCACGGAAGCCGACAAAAAGTGTACGGCATATCACGAAGCGGGGCATGCGATCCTCGCAAAACTCTGCGAACGCAACGACAATGTCCATGAAGTCTCGATCATTCCCCGCGGTATGGCGGCAGGCTACACCCTGACGAGACCCGACACGGACGACAACGATCTGACGGTCAACAAGCTCAACGACTTTATTTGCATGGCGCTTGGCGGGCGTGTGGCGGAAGAGATCGTCATTCATGATGTTTCCGCGGGTGCGTCCAACGACATTCAAAAAGTAACACAGATGGCTCGGAAAATGGTGACGGAATGGGGCATGAGTTCCCGTTTGGGTCCCATTGCATACGGCAACGACGGTCCCGTGTTCCTTGGCAGAGATTTCGAACAGCGGAACACCTATTCCGAGGAGACCGCGGGCATCATCGACGAGGAAGTCAAGGCGATCGTCGAGGCGGCATATGAACGCGCCAAGAAACTTCTGCTTGAAAACAGGAGCATTCTCGACAATATGGCACGCGTCCTTGTTGAACGTGAAACAATTTACACCGCCGAGGTCGATATGCTCATGAAGGGGGCAAGTTACGAAGAAGTGCTCGCCTACATGGAAGAACACGACAAGTCTGTCCCCGATCACCCGTTCGGGGTCGACTCTACGGCAGAAAACGACCAAAAACCGACGCAGAATAGCTCTGAAACGGCAAATTCGGCTTCCGAACAACCCAAAGAGCATGCGCTCGAGGCAGAGGCAAAATCAGAAAATGGGTCCGATTCCGACCCGACCAAACCCGAAGCTTAGGAGAAAACGTTCATGGGAAAAATCATATCATTTTCCAATCAGAAAGGGGGAGTCGGCAAGACGACGACCTGTGTCAACATGGCTGCGTACCTTGCGATCAAGGGGAAAAAGGTCCTGCTTGTCGACCTCGACCCGCAGGGCAACGCGACGACGGGTTTGGGCTTTCAGAAGTCAAAACTCAAGAAATCTGTCTATAATGTGCTCATCGAGGAAGAGGATGTTGTAGATAACATCCTCGATACGGAAGTGGAAGGGTTGAAGCTGCTCCCTGCGAATATTGATTTAGCGGGCGCAGAAGTGGAGCTTGTCTACAAGAAGGGGCGCGAAAAGGTTCTCAAGTCGGCGCTGGATAAAGTTAAGAAAACTTACGATTATATCCTCATCGATTGCCCGCCTTCCCTCGGACTCCTCACGATCAACGCCTTGGCGAGTGCAGACGGCGTCATCATACCCATCCAGAGCGAGTACTATGCGCTCGAGGGACTTTCTCAACTTATGAACTCCATTTCGCTCGTCCGCACCCACCTCAACAAGGGCATCCGCGTGTATGGGATCGTCATCACGATGTATGACGGACGGTCGAAGGCATCGAAGGATATTTCCGCCGAGATCAAGCAGTATTTCAGCAAAGTTTTGTATGAGATTGTCATTCCCCGCAACATTCGGCTCTCCGAAGCGCCGAGTCACGGGAAACCCATCGTCCTTCATGACCCCAAGTGTATGGGGGCGAAGGCGTACAGCGCATTGACCGAAGAATTTTTGAAAAAAACAGAAGGAGAATAAAAGAATATGGCGAAAGGATTAGGACGCGGTCTTTCCGCACTCTTCAATGATACCGAGGAAGCATACGAACACGCGAGAGGGGATGCGGGCGTGACGGAAGTTTTCATCGAGGACCTCTATCCCAACCCCGATCAACCCCGTAAGTCGTTTGACGAAAATGCGATGAACGACCTCGCCAACTCCATCCGCGAGCACGGTGTCATCAGCCCGATCGTCGTCAACCGCGGCGAAAACGGCAAGTACATGATCATCGCGGGCGAACGCAGATACCGCGCCGCCAAACTTGCGGGTCTCGAGCGCATGCCCGTCATCATCCGCAACTATACCGAGAAGGAAGTTCAGGAGATCTCCCTCATCGAGAACTTGCAGCGTGAAGATCTCAACCCCATCGAAGCCGCCTATGGAATGAAGCGGCTCATGGAAGAGTACAGCCTTACGCAGGAAGTCCTCGCGGAGCGCCTCGGAAAGTCCCGTCCCGCGATCGCGAACACCCTTCGGCTTCTGACCCTTTCCGAGGAAGTCATTTCCCTCGTCCGCGAGGGGAAGATGTCGTCGGGACATGCCAGAACGCTCGTCCCCGTTCCCAAAGAGGAGCAGGCGGACCTCGCGAAGGCGTGCGTGAAAGAGGGGTGGTCGGTCCGCGAAATGGAGCGGGCGGTCAAGCAGCACCTCAACCCGCCCGAAGTTCTCGCGAAGGACAAGGAACGGCAAAAGGCGCTCGCGAATGTGGAATTGAAGAACCTTGTGGAGCGCATGCGCGGGACGTTCAAGACGAAGGTCTCCCTCATCGGCACCGAAAAGAAGGGCAGGATCTACATCGATTACTACTCGCGCGACGACCTCGAACGGCTCTCCGAGATCCTTGACATTCTCGACAGAATGGAGTGATTTTGAGGACCTGTCCCCCAAAAAAGCAAAAATGACCGCATCAATCCGAATTTGCGCGTTCTGACCGAAAATGACGATATGGGTGCGGAAAAAATCAAATCTTCTCAAAAAAGAGGTACCCGTGTCCGCAATTTGCGGACGATCTATGCTGAAGTTCGAACATACCCGAAAAGAGGACGTTCTCCGCTTCCGACCGTGGTTTCAGACGCAAAAAATGCACATAGCTGACCTTTCTTTGGGGTTCCAGTTCATGTGGCACAAGGTGCTGGCGCCCGATTTCGCCTTCTTCGGAGACACCCTTATTCTCCGCGAGCTGTACAGCGGAAAATACTATTTTTACTACCCCATGTCCCTATCGGGGAGCCATGAAGCGGAACTTGAGGCGATCGCGGAGATCGAGCGCTTCTGCCGCGACAACGACATGCGTCTCCACTTCACGAATGTGCCGAAGAGCCGCCTTGCGGAGCTTGTGTTCCGCTACGGGTCGAGCGTTTCCGTCTCCGACAACCGCCGCTGGCGGGACTATCTCTACCCCGCCGAGGACTTCCGCACCTATGCGGGAAAGCGGCATGCGGGACAGCGCAATCACGTACATAAGTTCACGAAAATGTATCCCGACTGGTCCTTCCGCCGCTATACGGATGCGGACGAAGATGCCGTCGTCGCCTTCCTCAAGGAGTACGAGAGCGTCCAGCTCGAAAAGGGGGACCGCATCGCCGACGAGGAGATCGCCGAAGTTTACGCGATCTTGCCGCAGATGAAGGACCTCGGCATGTGCGCGGGGATCCTCGAGGCGGGCGGGAAGATCGTCGCGTTCTCCGCGGGCGAGATCTGCGGCGACATGCTCGTCATCCATATCGAGAAGGCGCTCCGCGGCTACGACGGCGCCTATCCCATGATCGCGCAGCAGTTCGCCCTCGCCTTTTCGGGAGAAGCCGACTTCATCAACCGCATGGACGACGCGGGCGACCTCGGTCTCCGCAAGTCCAAATTGCAGTATCTTCCCTGCGAACTCGTCAGCAAATACAATGTGATCGCGGGAAGAGCGATCGACGCCGCGCAGAAACTCCCCGAGATCGAGACCGAGCGCCTTCTGCTCCGTCCCGTCGGGGACGAGGACGCGGACAGGTATGCGGAGCTTGCATCCGATGTCGAACGCAACCGTTTCTGGGGCTACGATTATCGGGAAACTATGCCGAAAAACGCACATAAGTCGTGGTTTTTGGAGTCTGCGAGGGAAGATTTTCACCATCGGTTCGAGATGCCGCTCGGCATCTATTCCAAGGAAGGGGAGCTGCTCGGCGAGGTCGTCCTGCACAGATTCGGCTACCATGCGGAAGCGGAGATCGGCGTTCGGCTCTTCGAGGCGTCCGAGGGGAACGGCTACGCGCAGGAAGCGGTCAGAGCATACACCGAGTACGCGTTCACCAAGCTCCACGTCGAGCGCATGGAAGCGAAATGCTATCTCGAAAACGAGCGCTCGCGCAGGATGCTCCTTCAGGCAGGCATGCGCGAGGAAGGCAAGGACGACACCTTTTTCCGTTTCTGCCGCACACCCGAGATGTGAAGCACAAGATATGGAGTATTTCACTTCCTCGGAGTTGCTTATTTTGCGGTTTTGGCGTTCAAAACGATGATTTTTCGGTGAAATTGCCCAAAATTTTGTGGAAAATAAGTGAACTTTTCACAAAAAAATTTCAAAAAGTCTATTGACAAACCCCTATCGGAGTGCTAAACTTAAGCAGTACAAGAAATGACGATGGGGGAAAAGTCATGAAGAAGAGGTACACTCGTTAATTTTACGCGCTTTTTTGTTGGGAAAAGGGCGTGAGATTTTCGGGTGTCTTCTTTTTATACACGGCAGTTTCCTCGGATTCATTTCCGCGGAGGCTGCCTTTTTGCGCATTTCCCCCAAATGCCGAGGCGAAACCGCAAAAAATTTTGTAAAAATAAGAGGTAAAAGGAATGAAGAAGAGCAAATTCTTGAAGCGAGTCGGCGTCATCGCGCTCTCTGCGGTGATGACGACAGGCGTTGCACTCGCAGCTGCGGCTTGCGGCGGCGGTGGCGGCGGTGGCGGTGGCGGTGGCATTGCCACAAACGCCGAGGGCTATAGAGCCGGGACCTCCAAGAGAGGGACCGATCCCAACAAGCTCACGGTCTATATTTTCTGTAATGATGCGGATACCGCTACCAACAGGCAGATCTGCAACGACTGGATGAAGAAATACAATTCAAAGCATGGTACGAACTATACTGTTGATTTCTCGTCGAAAAGCAACAAGACCCAGTACTTCGAGGATTTGAGCGACTATTGGTCAACAAATAGTATGTACGATGTGATTTATATTGCACCTCGTTATGTCCGTACTTATGCCGAAACCGGTTCTGTGCTCAACCTTTCTGACTATCTAGACAAAGTTGCGGCAGATCCCGCCCTCGAGGGAGAGGCTGTGAAAGAAGCGAACACTCTCGCCTTTGGCAACATTTGGAAGAACGCGCTCTCCTATTATTCCTATCAGAAAGGAAAAATGTCGGGCGATGACGCCTATAAGCTCGGTCAACCTGTCTCCTTCGACGCAGAGAACTACGGCTTCTACACCGACAGCGGTCATGAAAAGGTTGGACTCTATGGTCTGCCCAAGGACTATTCGAGCTTCGCGACGGGCTACAACAGGCTCTTCTTCTCTGATGAGATGAAGGCGGCTGTTACGACGACGTTTGCCAACGCGACCCGCAGCGTGAAGGGTGGTTCCAATGAGACCTCTGGCTCCGTTGCCGCGGAACACACATACAACGCACAGACGGGCAACCTCTCCTTCGGCGGGAAGAGCGTCGTGCAGTATGCGGTCGACGTCAACAATTATACGAATCCTTACACGAACGAAACGGTAAGCGGAAAGAAGGCGGGGGACCCTGCTCCCATCATCAACGTCGGCATTCCCACCCGCTATTACCCCTTCAACTTCTTCCGCTTCAACAATTACAGTGAGGCGCTTGCGGGCGGCGACCCCATGGCTCTCATGGTCGATGCGTATACGAACGGCGAGGGATACGTTGTGACGATCCCCGGGTTCCCGAACGATAGCGTCCGCATCCCTGCAGGCGTAGCGGTCGATGAAAATGCACCTTACGACGAGACGATGGGACACATCACCTACACCTATGCGGAATATTCTGCACTCATTTGGGCGATGACCTACTACCTCAACACCTTCGATGGTCAACCCTTCCCCGGTGGGAAAGCGGACGGCTACGGCGGAACTTCGATCAGCGGCAATGCCATGGTTGTTTTCGGTGGCGAGCAGTATGAAGGGATCGCCGGTGCGGCAGGTTCCGTGCTCTATCTCCTGCCTTGGCTGTACGGCAACGATGCTGACCTTATCGACTCTACTTCCAGATATTGCTCCTCGCTGAAAGACGGCAAACCGGTTGACCCGAAGGTCGCCATTGAAGTAGCGAAGGATTGGAGAAATTATGTCGGCAATGATACCGAGAAAGCCACTAAAATGAACCTTGACGGGACCTCGCGTGAAGTTGATATCCAATACGGGTATGATTCCCAAAACTTCATCGAGACCTACGGCGCCTTCCTCGCCCTCGCTTCCGACTGGAACGCGAACAACGGCGGCGATACAGATTCAGCTTCTTCCAACAACGGTTGGGCTTACTTCCGCGGTGGCCGTGCCCTCTTCTACGGCGCAGGTTCATGGGATGCTGCGACCCGCAACGACTCCGAACCCACGGTGCTTGAGTTCGGTCAGATGCCTACCCCCGTCTCCGAGAAATACGCGCTGTACTCCAAGATCAAGGGTGCGAACTATACTATGGAAGAATATTCCAACGGTGCAACCGCCAAGGGTAGCGGGAACGACGCAGCGAAGGATAACGTGCAGCGAGCAAATCTCTCAGACGGCTGTAAAGTTTACAACGCAGAAGAGATCGCGATGAACCAGGTTCTTCGTCAGGATAAGTGGGGCGCCCGTATGGACTCCGTCGGCTATGCCGTCAACGGACAGGTCACCAACTACACGGGCGAACACGCATGGAAGGAAGAAGCGGCTGTATCCCTCGTTATGGCGCTCACGATAGAGCGTTCTGCGCAGGTCACCCTCACGATCGGCGGCGCACAGTTCCCGAACTTTAAAGATCAAATGGAACAGTTCGTCAACTATCAAGATCCCGCGAACGCAGACGGCGCCTTCAAGGATATGCTTACGCCCGAAGGATTCTCCGACATGCGGTACTATAAGGCAGACGGTACACCCGACGAGACGGTTGCCGCCGAGGCAAAGAAGATTTGGGACAGATATTATGAGATCGCGCTTGCGATGCAGGATCTTGCGCGGACGAATTCCACACAGACGGTCGGTGATTTCCTCAAAACGCAGAACGTTTATGGTGAGGCGGTCAAGTATAATAAGGACTTTGAAAATACAACCTTCAATACTTTTGTCGGAAGCACCGAAAAGGCACGCCTTGCAAATGCAATGAAAGTTCTCAACATGGTCGCCCTTTGGAGATCGGACCGTGAGATCAATCTCCGCATGCAGTACGGCCTCAACGCCGTCCGCGATAGTACGATGTACACGTACACCGATGCTTGGATCGGCGGTGTGGATGCTCGTGACTCTCTTCAAACGATGCTTGCCTACAGAAGCCAACAACTTTTCCTCGGCTCCGATAAGCAAGGGATGAAGCCTGCAGACTTTGTAGCGCGCATTAAGCAGAATCCCGCAGACGAGCGTTCTATGTTCGAAACGCCCTTGCTTTATGCACTCCGCAAGACGGCGACGGCAACATCCCTTCTTAACCAGGCAATTTCGGCGGAGCGTGGTGCGTTGCAAAAGATTGGTGGAACAAATAGCGATGGAAGCAAATAAGGAATTTTCATTTACTGTTCTCCCCCACGGTGGGGAGAACAGTAAATGAAAATGAAAAAAGGAGAAAATCAATGGAAGAAATTTTGACAACGGTCACGGCGGATGAAGCCGTGGCAGACACAGTTGTTGATGACTCCGACGCTTCTGCCGCAGAGGCTGTTCCCAAGAAAAAGAAGCGCAAGCCCATCAATCAGCAGAAACTGCAGGATAACCTGTGGGGTTGGATCTTCTGCCTTCCCCTTATTATCGGTACCGTTTGGTTTGTCTACTCGGCATTCGTCATGGCGGTCATGCTCTCATTCTCCAACTATGATATGAGCCAAGGAAAAATGTTGGGGGATGTGCTTACGCATCTTGCCGATAACGTATATTCAGAAGAAATATTTATTACAGATCCCATAACAGGAAGGCAAAGTCCCACCGGTAATTTTACATATGAACCGTTCCATTGGTACGTAAAAGCGTTCACATGGGTGGCCCCGAACACAGAAGGTCTTCATGAGATGGGCTGCTACCTGTTCAACACCGTGTTCTACATGATCGGCATCCCGATCGGGATGATCCTCTCGATGTTCTTCGCGGTGTGCATGTCCCGCGACATCAAGGGCGGCAACGTGTTCCGCGTGCTCTATTACATCCCCTGCGTCGCGAGTACGATCTCCGTCGTCTATACGTTCAAGATCATGTTCGATAATGCGGGTGTCATAAACCAGCTATTGGGCAGCGATCTGCAATGGATGAATGCAAAGTCAGGGCTAAGATGGCAGGACGTCTTCGGAATGGAGACGGCATCAGGAGCGTTCCTAACCAATCCATATTGGTGTCAAGGCATCATAAGTAAACTTGTCGTCGTCATCATGTCGGTATGGAAGGGGTTGGGCGGCACGATCATCCTGTATGTCGCAGGTCTCTCGGGCGTCAATGCGGCGACCAAGGAAGCGGCAGAAATCGACGGCGCGAACGGCTGGCAGATCTTCTGGAAAGTCACGATGCCCGACCTGTATCCCACCATTTTCTACAACATCGTCACATCGGTCATCGGCGGCATGCAGATCTATATGGAGCCTGTGCTTCTCTTCGGCGAGGGTATTAACACTTCCGGATATGTGTCTCTTGTCTATGAATATGGTTTGCACGGGCAAGCGGTAGAATCTCCCGGCAAGAACCCCTCTGCGGGCGCTGCCTACGGTATGATCCTCGCCGTGATGATCTTCGTGCTGACGCTGTTCCAGTTCTGGCTTGATTCCAGAAAGAAGGATTAAGGAGGAGAGGATCATGGAAAACAACGAAAACTTGACTCCCGAGCAGGAACCCATCGAGGTCCCCGCAGCAGAAACTCCCGCTCCCGAAGTACCCGAAGAAAAGCAATACTCTTCTCTTCGCTACGCATGGGGCGCCTTCCTCGCCTTTTTCGGCATCTCGTCCAAGACGCATCACGCCAGCAAGAAGCGCGGCAAGCTCGTCCTCGACATCGCGACCTACATCGTGCTCCTCTTCGGCGCGTTTATTATGGTCTATCCCTTCTGGTGGATGATCGCGGGATCCTTCGCTTACACGGGTGGCACGGTGCAGGGTGATGCCCTTACTTCGCTTGTTTGGTGGCCGTCGCTCAGTACGGTGAATGCGAATGTCCCTGGCGTGAATCTTTTCTCCAACTACATTGAAGTCTTCACCAAGGGGCTGCAGAACCAGTACGACCAAAATGGTAACTCGATTGGTTCGGCTTTATTCCACCCCGATTTTAACTACGGCATCGCGGTCCTCAACAACCTGTTCTACTCCCTCGTGCCCGTCATCGTCGGCGTCATCACGTCGGCTTCCGCGGCATTCGCATTCGCAAAGATCGAGTGGATCGGGCGCAACAAGGTGTTCTTCTTCCTGCTCGCCGCGATCATGGTCCCCGGACCTTCCATCATGACGGCGCAGTACGCGATGTATACAGAGATCGGCTTTATCGATAACTGGACGGTCATGGTCATCCCCGGACTCTTCGGCTCCATCATGACGGCATTCTTCATCCGCCAGTTCCTGTTCGGCATGCCCACCTCGATCATTGAGGCGGCGAAGATCGACGGCGCGGGATACTTCCGTATCTTTGTGCAGTTCATTCTTCCGCTTGCAATGCCCGCGATCATGGCGCAAGGGCTGCTGTCCTTCATGGGCTGCTGGAACAACTATGTCGGATCGTACATCTTCATAAGGACAGATTCCATTTGGATCAATTTGCCGCATGCGATGTATCTAATGGATCAGAATTATGATACCAGTAAGGCGCCCGTCATCGCGGCTTCCGTGGTGTGCGTGCTCCCCGTCCTCATCCTCTTCGGCTGCTTCCAGAAGCTCATCATCGGCTCCTTGATGCTGACAGGTTCCAAGGAGTAAGATTTTCCAAAAGGGAGAAAGTAGCATGAAATTCAAAAAATGGCTGCCGCTCCTTCTCGCAGGGCTGATGGCGACGTCCGTCCTCGCCTTTGCGGGCTGCGACAGCGGCGAGAAAGAAACACCGCCCGCAGGCGGCACCGAAGAAGAAGGCGGCGGCGGACAGCAAACTCCGCCTACGACCACCGAGGACAAGTGGCACAACGAGGGACTGTGGCTGACCGCAGACCCGCTCGTTCCCACAAAAGCCCTCAAACAGCCGTCGAAAGCCCAAGCGGACCGCCGTTCGACCGACGTCTCCGTGCATGACCCGTCGATCTTTCAGGATCCCAACGCGTCGAGCACCTATTATGCGTTCGGCACCCACTTCGCCGTCGCCTCTACGCGCGATTTCATCACGTGGAAGCAGGAAGTGAGCGACAACGACTTCAGCAAGCTGTACGGGAGCGGATCGGTGACCTATTCGGGACATCAATGGCCCGAGGAACTCGACGAGACGCTCAAGATCGTCCAGCCCACATACAAAAAGGGTCCGAATGGTGATGAAACGATCTCCACGACATGGGCGCCCGATGTGGAATACTACAACGGCAAATACTACATGTATTATTCCATTACGAAGGCATTCGGCTCCGATGAATCGGCGATCGGACGCGTCGAGTCGACGAACGTTCTCGGACCCTATTCCAACAATGTCGTCCTCTTCGACAGCGTCGGCGAGACGGGTTCCCACCCCAACTGCATCGACCCCGAACTTTTCTACGATAAGGACGGAAAGCTCTGGATGGTCTACGGTTCGCACTTTGCGGGAGTTTACATCAAAGAACTCTACAACGAGGGCGAAAACTGGGGACTTCCCAAAGAGGAAGGCTGGGGCAAGCTCCTCTGGAAGGGCGGCTCGGAGGTCGTGGAAGGTCCGTTCGTGTTCTACAACGCGACGACGGAGTACTACTATCTGATGACCTCGTACGGTGCGCTCATGACAGACTACAACATGCGCATCGCACGGAGCAAGAATCCCGACGGTCCGTATGTCGACATCGAAGGGACAGATCTTTCCGAGAGCAGCGGAAACGGCTCGCAGCACGGCAATGTCATCGCGGGGAACTACAAGTTCTCTTCGAGCAACGGCTACGCCGCGATGGGGCACAACTCCGTCATCAAGGACAAGAGCGGACGCTATTTCGTCATCTATCATTCCCGCCGTCAGGAAGGGGCGTCAGATGTCACCGCAGCGCATAAACTCTTCGCAAGCCAGCTCTACTTCAACGAGGAAGGCTGGCCCGTCATGTCCCCGAACGCTTATGTCGGCGAATCGGCAGGCACCGTGACGGCAGAGGATATCGCAGGCGGATACGAAATCGTCATCCACAGCGCCGCGACGACGAAGAATTTCGTCAATTCGCAGGAATATACCCTCACGGCGGACGGAAAAGTCATGAGCGGCACGACGGAAGCGGGTTCGTGGACGCTGTCGCAGAATTTCTACATCTCCGTCACGATCGGATCGGCGACCTATCAGGGCGTCGCCGTCCCGAGCTGGGATATGTACACAAACAAGAACGCCGCGGTCTCCATCACGGCGGTCTCCGACAAGGGCGTCAGCCTTTGGGCGATCCATAAGGCTTAAAAAGTCAAAAAGGGGGGAAAGAGGCTCTCTCTGCTTTTGCGGAGAGAGTCTGCTTATTATGGCGATACGGTTTCCGAAAAATCCAAGATTCAATCCGTTACAGATGCGGACGCCCGACTACACGTCGTGGCAGGAAGGGTGTGCGCACGATCCCTCTCTGCTCGAATGGGAAGGGAAGTACTATGCTTTTTCGACGGACACCTTCGGCGCGGCGAACGGCTACCAGATCCGCGAGAGCAGCGACCTTCTGCATTGGGCTTACCGCGGGTCCGCCTTCGACCTCGACGGTGCGGCGCCCCACGTGCAGCACGGAGAAGCGAAAAACGGCAAATATTGCAACTTGCAGGAAGCGTTCGACTGGTGTGTCACCTCGCCGCGGGAAGTCGGATACGGCGTCTGTACCCGTCCCGACGGTTCCATGGCATTCTGGGCGCCCCACTGTGTCCGCGGCACGGACGGCAAATTCTGGCTCTACTATTGCCTGACGGGTTATTTCGGGGGATCCAAGTCGTGCATCGGGCTTGCAAAGAGCGACCGCCCCGACGGCGGGTTTGTCTCCGAGGGACTGCTCTTAAAGTCGCCCGCGGGCTGGAGAACGCCCAACTGCATCGATCCGCAGGTGTTCTTCGCCGAGGGCAGGATGTTCCTCGTCTACGGCTCTTTCGGGCTGGGGATCTTCCTCATCGAACTCGACCCCGCGACGGGCATGAGAAAGACGGCAAGGAAGTACGAGGACTTCGACAGAGGGGAGATCTCCTTTGAGGAGTACTACGGGAAGAACCTCGCGTGCGGCTCCCTCGAGGGCGGCGTCATTCGCTATCATGACGACGTTCCCGTCCTCGAAAACGGCACATGGGTGCGAAAAAAGTACTACTATTTGATGTGTTCGTACGGCTCTCTGTCCTCGGCGTACAACATGCGCTGCGGCAGGAGCGAGACCCCCGAGGGTCCCTACCTTGACGTCAACGGCAACCCGCTCGTCTGTTCCACCGACATCGGCACGGGGAACAAGCTCCTCGGGTCCTTCAAATTCGAGGACGCCGCCGACTTCTACTGCCCTGGGCACAACGATATTTTCGTGACGGATGAGGGGATCCGCCTCATTTCCTATCACTGCCGCACCAATTACTTCATCGAAAAGGGGCTTTCACGCTCCAATAACTTCCATTATCTGTATTTGGGACTGTACGGATTCAACGCCGAGGGCTGGCTCGTCATGAGTCCGAACCGCTATGCGGGCGAAGAGGCGCAGGATGTCTCCGAAGAGGAACTTCTCGGGATCTCCGCGGGTCGGTTTGAGGCGGTCTTTCTCGAACAGGGGACAGACGTCGTGGAGTCCGTGCGGCTCCACCTTCATCCCGACGGCACGATCGACGGCGCCAAACACGGAAAATGGCGGCTTTTCGGACCCCATTATATCGAAATTGAAGCCAATCATGACATTTTCAGCGGCATTGTCCTGCCCGCATGGCTGCAGAATCAGAATGCGGCGGGTCTGACGGTGACGGCGCTCGGCGCCCGCAGCGGCATGTCCCTTCTCATGAATAGCACAAATAAGATATAAAAATTTCGCGCGATTTCTTTTCTTCGAAAATAAATACGCGCGAGCGAACTTGCTTTGTGCATCAATTAGGTCACTCCGAATGCGTTATATGCAAGGACATTAAGCCTACGGTAGTGTGGCAAATGGGGTCGCCCACGGCGGAAGTGAATTCCGCCTATGGCACGTAAGTTATATGTTTCGAACGATTTTGTTTTTTCGTCCACCCCTTGCCCACCCCTTGAGGGGTGGGTGGCTCGCCGCTTTGCGGCGAGACGGAAGGGGTGTCCTTCAAAACAAAATACGTTCGAGCGATGTAACGTTGCGCATCAATTAGGTCATTCCGAATACGTTATTTGTACTGACATTAAGGTTCCTGTAGGGTACCGCGTCGCGACACTGCGCAGTTTGCGCGGCTTTGTGTGAACGCAAAGCCGTCGCCTGAAACGCAGGTCGCTCCTTTTCCAAAAAATCTTGCTTCGCAATATTTTTTGGATGCCTTGGGTTTAGGCGGGGCGCCACGCGCAGGAAATGGGAACACGCCCCACCCCCTGTCGCATTGCGACATCCCCCTCCCACGGAGGGGGTAATGCCCACCCTCTCCATGGGAGGGTGGAGCGGCGCAATTCTGCTCAACAGCCCAGTGGGCTGTGAGCTGCGCCGCGACATGAG
>CANQUD010000015.1 GCA_947626935.1 uncultured Clostridia bacterium
ATCATTCTTGTCTATCACGTTTTCCGCAGAAAAGCCGTCAAGGCGGGACAAACGGAAGAAATTACCGAGCGGAAAGATACGCGCATTTACAGCATTTGCGGTGTGGTTTTGCTTCTGCTCCCGATCGCGCTTTCGTTCGCCATTTTACAAATGGTGCGGGCAAACGATTCATTTGTCCATACGGGCATTACCATTTACGCCTATGCGATTTACGCTTTTTATAAGATCATCGTGTCGATCTATAATTTCGTCAAGACACGGCGAAGCAGTGAGATGACCGTGCGGGCGGCAAAGAATATCAACCTTGCAGACGCTTTTGTTTCTATTCTTGCCTTGCAGACGGCAATGTTTCGGGAGTTCGATGCGGGCGATACCGTCAATGTCGCCACCATGAATGCAATTACGGGCGCAATCGTCTGTGCGCTCACCGCCGCGCTTGGCGTTTTTATAATCATCATTGCCGCAAAAAAGACAAGACGGAGAACAGAGCATGAAGCAAGCAGTATTGAATAATACGGAAATTCGCATCGAACACGCGCTTTTTGGGCTTATGCGCGAGCGCGATTACAGACAGATCGGCGTTACGGATATTGCCGAAGCCGCAGGTATCGGCAGAGCAACTTTCTACCGTTATTTCAAGCGCAAGGAAGAAGTGATAGCGGCATATTTCATGCGCAACGCGGAAACGTTCGGACTGCAAAATTGCCCGAAAAACAAAGAGAATCATGTTCAAATCGTCCGAGCCGTCCTCGAAATTGTCAAAGCGGAAAAAGAGCGTTTTGCGCTTATCAGACAGGCGCATTTGGAATATCTCTTTCTTGATTTCCTCAATCGGCAAACGAGGGAAGCGTTCAAAGACGCCGACGACGAGCATACCTCATTTGAGGCGCACCTTTTCGCGGGCGTGATCTTCAATGTCAGCATGGCTTGGCTCGACGGCGGCTGTGCAGAACCGCTCGACGAGGTTGCGAGGGTATTGACCGCGCCGACGCGCCGATAAGCATTTTCAATCAAAGTAACGAAAAAAGCGGGGAACTTGTTCCTCGCTGTTTTCGTTGCCCTTGTCCGAAAGTGTATTCCGATATAAAATTAAGATTTTTTCTGATTCCCTATGGAATCCCCGCCGAGCGGGGCATTTTTCTGTCAACGGGAAGCGGCGGAGACGTTCATCTTCGAGACATCTGCAAATGTGTGCCCGTCTGCAAAGGAGAGCCGTATCTCCGCCTCTCCCGCAAGGGTGACTTCGTCCGACACTCCGCTGAACTTTCGGACAACGGCATTCATGCCCGTGAAGTTCTTGGCGGCATCGAAGGTCAGATGCACTTCCGTCTCGGCGTTCCCCGTAAAGGCGAGGTTCCCTCTCCGCGCATAGAGCAGTTCGAGAAGCCCGCCGATCGGGTCCTTCATCATCGTGTCGAATACGTCTTTGAGACGGGAGAGAAAGTTTTCGGTGTATGCCGAGAGTTCCTCGCCCTTGAGGGATTGTCCGTCGCCGTCCTTGGCGTTTCCCGACACGTCGACGAGCTGTTCGACGGTCAGATCTCCGAGGCACTTGACGGTCTCGGGGAAGGCGCCGCCGAAAGAGGACAGTTCACGGTAGAGTCCTTCCGAGGAGACGGCGTCCTTCAGATAGGGATAAAAGTCGAGTTCTCTCGAATTGGTGAGGATGCTTCTGTAGTTCTCGAACATGGGCAGGCTCGTCACTTCGTACGCCTTGACGCCGCGGAAGAGCGCTTCCAAAGCCCGATCCATGAAGAGATTGGAGAGGATCTCGGAGAGTTTGGTCTGCGGCGTCACCGTTCCCGAGACAATGGAGAGTCCCATGAGAAGGGTCTTGACCGCCTGCACGGGATCGTAGACGAGTTCATATCCGCCGACGACGCCCTTTACCGTCATGCCGCCCGTGATGTCGGGCACATTCAGAAGGAGCTTTTTGAGGAGCGTGAACGGGACTTCCGCCGCCTGCTCTTCCGTGTAGAGCACACGGCTTGCGAGCGGCTCTCCGCCCTCTTCGGCAAAGGACTTGAGGAGCGTTTCATAGTCCCCCTTTTGGGCGTCCGACGATGCCCATGCGCCCGTCGCAAAGGAGAGGTTGCCGCCGCGGAGAAAGGCGACGCCGAAGTCGTCCTCTTCCGTTCCGTCGCCGAAGAGGTCGGCGATGAGACCCTCTTCCGTCTGCTCGAACCAGACGGTCGTGTCAAGCGTCTTGAAACGGACGGCTTTTTCCCCGTCTCTGTAAGTAACGTCCTGAAAGGCGACGTCGAGGACGCCGTGCGCGATCTCGGCACCGAGGACCTTGTCGATGAGCTGTCGGCGGGTATCCCGATCGACGCTCGGGACCGTATCCTGCGGCTTGGGCGTCTCCTGCGGCTCTTCCTTGGGCGGCTCGGTCTGTCCGCCCGAAGGCTCTTTCGGGGTGCTGTCGCAGCCCCCGAAGAGGATACCGCCGAGCGCGATGACCGCCGCGAGCGCAAGACATGCAAATTTCTTCATTCCACTCTCCGTTCTGTCCCCCTGCGGGGAGCTTTTATTCGTTGTAGAAGATCAACCTTCCGTCCTTCTCGTCCACGGCGACGGTGCCGCTCTTGAGCCGTCCGCGGAGCAACTCTTCCGAGAGTCCGTCCTCGACCATCTTCTGGACCATGCGCTTGAGCGGACGCGCCCCGTACTCATCGTTGTAGCCTCTGTCGACGATGAGCTGTTTCGCCGCCGCCGTCACATGCAGGCGGATACCGCTCGGCTGCAGTCTCTTTCCGACGCCCGACAAGATCTTGTCGCAGATGAGCGCGGCATCGTCCTTTGTCAGCTTGTGGAAGATGATGACGTCGTCGAGCCTGTTCAAAAACTCGGGACGGAACTGTTTTTTGAGCGCTTCTTCGATGTTTTCACGCATCTCGTCGTATTCGCTCTCCTCGTCCTGCGTGCCGAAGCCGAGGGAAGAAGTCTCCTTGACGGCATGGGCGCCGACGTTGGAAGTCAGAATGACGACCGTGTTCTTGAAATTGACCGTTCTCCCCTTGCTGTCCGTCAGGCGTCCGTCGTCGAGGATCTGAAGGAGCAGGTTGAAGATGTCGGGATGTGCCTTCTCCACCTCGTCGAAGAGGACGACGGAGTAGGGCTTCTTGCGCACCTTTCCCGTCAGGTACCCCTCTCCCTCATCGTAGCCGACGAACCCCGGGGCGGCGCCGATCAGCTTGGAGACCGAACTCTTATCCATGTATTCGGACATGTCGATGCGGATCATGAGGTCCTCGTCGCCGAACATGACCTCGGCAAGCGCCTTGCAGAGGTCCGTCTTGCCGACGCCCGTGGGACCCACGAAGATGAAAGAGCCGATAGGACGGTTGGGGTCCTTCATGCCCGCCCTCGCCCGACGGATCGCCTTTGCGACGGCGGATACGGCTTCGTTCTGCCCGATGATGCGGCGGTGAAGTTCTTCCTCGAGATGCAGGAGCCGTTCGCTCTCCTGTTCGGTGAGCCGCGAAACGGGCACGCCCGACCAGCTCGAGACGATCGCGGCGATGTCCTCGGCGCCGATCGCGATGTGGGCGCGGTTGCGCTTCATCTGCCAGTCGCGGCGCATCGCATTGACCTTTGCCGTGAGTTCTTCCACTTCCGCGGCGAGCTGCCGCTCGTTCTCGTCCCCCCACTTTCTCGCCTTGTCTCTGTCCGATTTGAGACGGACAAGCCTGTCCTCCGCCTCGTGCAGTTCGGTGGGACCGTTGTAGGCGTTCAGCCGTGCGCGGGAAGCCGCCTCGTCGATGAGGTCGATCGCCTTGTCGGGCAAAAATCTGTCGGTGATGTAGCGGTCGGACAGCCTCGCCGCCGCTTCGATGGCTTCCTCGGTGATGATGACGTTGTGATGGGCTTCGTATTTGTCGCGGACCCCCCGCAGAATGATGATCGTGTCCTCGACGGAGGGCTGGTCGACGGTGACGGGAGTAAATCTCCGCTCGAGGGCGGGATCCTTCTCGATATAGCGGTATTCCTCGATCGTGGTCGCGCCGATGGTCTGCAGCTCTCCCCTCGCGAGCATGGGCTTGAGGATGTTGGAAGCGTCCATTGCGCCGTCCGTGGAGCCGCCCGCGCCGACGAGGGTGTGGATCTCATCGATGAAGAGGATGATGTCCTTGTCCGCCGTCACGGCGTCGATGATGGTCTTGAGCCGTTCCTCGAAGTCGCCGCGGTAGCGGGTGCCCGCCAAGAGTCCCGTTAGGTTGAGCGAAAAGACGATCTTCCCCATGAGAAGGTCGGGAACTTCGCCCTGCGCGATCGCCTGCGCAAGTCCCTCGATGACGGCGCTCTTGCCGACGCCCGGTTCGCCGATAAGGACGGGGTTGTTCTTCGTCCTTCTCGAAAGGATCTGGATGACTTTCTCGATCTCCTTTCTCCTGCCGATGACGGGGTCGAGCTTTCCTTCCCTCGCCTTCTTCGTGAGATCGACGCCGTACGGGAGCAAACTTTCGTCCACCGTGCGGACGGGTCTTTGCCCCGCCTGTTTTCCGCTCTCGGGCGCTTCCTGCGTCTTTTCGTAGGACGAGCCGCTGATGAACGCCTCCGTCCGCTCGATGAGAAGGGGCAGATCGATGCGCATGCCCGCAAGCAGGGTGTAGGCGATGCTCTCTTCCTCGTTCAGGACGGCGAGGAGCAGATGTTCCGTCCCCGTCAGCGCCCCGAAGGTCTCATCCCTCCGCGCGTAGCTCTCCGCATTCGTGAACATATTCTTGGTGCGGGGGGTGAAGTCGAATTTCTTGGTCGCCTCGTGCGTGATGGCGCGGCGGAAGAGGTCGCGGTAGACGTTGTGGTCGACGCCCGACGCCGCAAGGAGCCTGCCCGCCGTGCTCTCGGGCACTTCGAGCATGGCGAGGATGAGATGTTCGCTGCCGATGTAATTCGTCTTGTAATACTTGGCGATCTTGTCCGCCTGCATGACGACCTGTTTCAGGTGGTCCGAATAAAATCTGCTGTTCAAAAGCGCACCTCTCTTCGGAAAGGACAGCCGTCCCTTCCGTCAAAACCATTATACGATGAACTCCGAGCGGCGGAGAAATTTCCCCGTCTGTTCCGCGCGGTAGGCGTTCTGCTCGATCTCGGAGATCGTCCGACTGTGCAGTTTGTTGATGTTGGCGGGGCGCATGGCGATGATGTGATCGTCGAGATCGGACATCACCTCTTCGGGCTGCTTCCCCGCATTGAGATAGCCGAGCATGACGCCGAGCTTGACGTCTGCGACCAGTTCCATGAATTCCTTCATGCCGATGAGACAGCAGTTGGAGAGGATCCCGTAGGAGCGGAGAACGCGGTCCTTGAGTCCGATCCCCTCTTCCGCCTTCATGCGTTCCCGCTCGCGCAGCTCGAACTGTACGAGGATCCTGACAGCCTTCTCGACGGCGGAGAGGATCTCCGTCTCCGAGACGCCGAGCGTCACCTCGTTGGAGATCTGGAAGAGATCCCCCTCCGAGCCGCTCCCCTCGCCCGAGGCGCCGCGGACGGTCAAGCCCAAACGGTTGAGTTCGGGGACGGTCCGCTTCATGAGTCCCCGCCGAGAGATCGCGGGAAGGAACATCATGACGGAAGCCCGCATGCCCGTTCCCAAATTGGTGGGACATGCCGTGAGGTAGCCGAATTGTCTGTCGAACGCGAAGGGAATGGACTCCGAGATGACGTCGTCGATGCCCGTGATGCGCTCGTATGCCTTTTCGAGGTCGTATCCGCGCATGAAGTACTGCTCGCGGATGTGGTCCTCTTCGTTGATCATGACGGAAATGCTCTCGTCGGGCGTGATGAGCGCCGCGGAGATCGCGCTGTTGCGGACGAGGTCGCGCGAGATGAGGTTGCGTTCGACGAGATATGCCGCCCGTTCCTCGGTCAGCGTGCCGACGTCATAGAGGTCGAATTCCTCGAGCGCGTTGAGTTCCTCGTTGATGGTGCGGACGATCTCGCTCGCCTGTTCCCGCGCGTGCGGGCTGCGGAGCAGTCTGTTCGGGAAGGGATAATCGCGGAAATTGCGGGCGAGGCGGATGCGCGAGGACACGGCGACGCTCTCATAGGAGATCTTCATTCGTCCCCTCCCCCGAGCAGTCTGTTGATGACGGAGAGACGGTAACGGATGCGCTGTTCCATGAACCTGTCCCCCATTTTCTGCGCGTCCTTGAGTTCATCCTCAAGCTCCCGCTGCTCGTCGTCGAGGGCGCGGACGGGATCCTTGCCCGTGTGGCTGATCCGTCCTTGGACGACCTGCACGGTGGGGATGAGGGCTTCGCGGAACACGGAGTAGCAGTCCGCGCAGCCGAGCAGACCCGTGCGGCGGAATTCCCCGAGCGTTGCCCCGCAGGACGGACACTCCTTGGGGACTCCCTTCGCGCTGTCGCGGTACGGAGAGGTCTCGTTCTCCCTTGCCCCGCCGTAGAGACGGCGGTAGCAATCGGGGCAGAGATAGACGGCTTTCTCCCCCTCATTCGTGCGCCTGACGTACTTTTGCGCTTGATTTTTTCCGCACTGTGCACAGAGCATATCGATGTCCTTTCGGTAAAATTCAAAGTTCGGGCGGGCACTTGTCGGGATGGGTCTCCGCCAGATACTCATAGGCGCCCGCGATGTCGGGAAGGTGATAGGCGCCGTAGATACATTGCAATTTGACGGCGGGCGTGTCCCCGACTTGCGTGCGGGTGACGCTTTCGATCTCTTCCCATTTCAGGAAGATGCGTTCGCCGTTCGCGTCCTTCCAGTAAATTCCCTCCTCGTACACGGCAAGGACGCTCTTCGCGCTGCGGAAGGACGTCAGACCGCGGATCGCCATGAAGGCGCCGATGCAGGAGAGAAAACTTCCCGCCGTGATGTTCCAGAGGATCGCGACGGGGATCCCCGCCGCCGCCAGAACGGCTCCGATGACGGTCAAAAGGAGAGCCTTTTTCCGTTTGTCGGCAACGGGCACATAATACTTCGTTTTGAGGGAGAATTTGTGCTTTTCGGGGGGCTTTTTCTCCTCGCCGAGAAGGGAGAGTCCGCATTCTTCGATCGTGCGGTAAAGCCGCTCTTTCGCGTCCGTCTGCACGAGGACTTTTTCGTCCTGCTCCGCCTTGCCGCCCTTGGCGAGATAGCGGGCGGGAAGCTCCAGAACGACGCTCCATTCCCCCTTTTCCTTGGGCGCTCTCCGCGTACAGACGGAGAAGAGCCTGACTTCGGAATAGGGAATGCGGATGCGCTTTCCTTCCCCCGTATCGCCGTGGAGCACGAGGTCCTCGCCGAATGTCGCAAGCGTCCCCTCTCCGACATAGAAACTGCGCTCCGAAGAGCAGCGTTCGGCAAAGTCGAGCCGTTCGAGGTCTGCCCGCGAGAGGAGACGGGACAGAAGGCAGCAGACGGCGCCGCTCACCGCACCGCCGCCGAGGAAGGCGGCGAGCAGGAGGTAGCAGAGCTTTGCGGGCATGCCGTCCTTGAGTTCGAATACGATGACGGTGACGACCGCGCCCAAAAATCCCGCCACGACGAGGGCGAGAAAGAGGTAGAAAAACACGTTGCAGACCGTGCATTTCCGTCGATCGGACGCCATAATCTTGCGCCGCGCTTCGGCGGATGCGGGAATGTCTCTTTTCATAATTTACTCCTTCAGCTTCGCCTTCTTGCGCCACAGGAAATAGATGAGCGCCAAGACCTGCAGCGGCACGCCGATGAGGAAAATCAGCCACATATCATACACTTGACAGACCCAGAGCGTCAGATAGATGCAGGCGAGAAGGGTCCAGATGAGGACGGAGACGGCGGCGACTCTCGTCCATTTCCAATGCCAGATGCTGCTGAAAACGGTGACGACGACCGCGCTTGCGGGCACGGCATAGACGAAGGCGAGCCATGCGCCTTCCCGCCATGCTTCCTGTTTTGCGTTCCAGACGACGCCGATGAGCACGAAACAGGCGACGGCGACGAGCCAGCAGACGCCGACGGACAAGAGGGTGATGACGATGCGGCGGATCTTCCGCTCCCGCTTGGGGACGACGGGCTTTTCCTTGTGTTCGCGCACGAGGTCGTCGACGGAGACGTTGAAAAGCTCCGCCAGCTGCACGAGGATGCGCACGTCGGGAATGCCGTTGCCCTGTTCCCACTTTGAAACGGACTTGTCGGAATAGTTCAGCTTCTCGGCAAGTTCCAACTGCGTCATGCCGAAAAGTTTTCTCAACCGCGTGATATTTTTTCCGATGATGATCGCGAGGGTATCCTGTTCTTCCATGCCTTTATTATAGCCCCGATTCCGCCCCTTGTCAACAATTCTACCATGAGTAGAGCAAGATTTTCAAACTCTACCGCCCTCTTGGGGCACAATAGAGGGAAATTTGCAAAGAGTAGGTTGCAATCGGCGGGCATCTGTTGTACAATCGAGTCATCCCAAGGCGCGAGCGGTCCCAGCCGCGGACGCCTGACTCTCCAATATTTGTAAGACCCGAGACGTCTGTCTCGGGTCTTATTCACTTCCGCCGAATCGTCCCACGGAGAAGGCAAAGCCTTGCCGCCCTGCTTGGAGCAATCAGAATTCACGCGGGACGAAAGGACATGAATGCGGAATGACGCAGAGTTCCCTTGGCGTCCCCTCGGGGTCCCCGATTTCTCTTGTCGCCCCTCTTAGGGGAGATGTCGAGGTGAAGCCGAGACAGAGGGGTTTCAAAACCCCTTTGGCTCACTGCGTTCGCCACTGTCTCGGACGGGTAGAGACCCGTCCTCGGTCACCGTTCGCGCGGGAGAATGCGCTCACTCACCGCAAAACGCAGCGCACAGCACACTGTGCTGATGCGCAAGAATTGCGTTTTGCGACCCTAAAAGGGGCAGCGAGGGAATGGGGTGGGCGTTATCCCCCCCACCACCCGCTGCGCGGGAGCCTCTTGGGGCGGCAGGGACCGCCGCAAAGCCCGTCGCGCCTGCCAGCGCTCCTGTCACGGCGCAGCTCACAGTCCACTGGACTGTTGAGCAGAATTGCGCCGCTCCACCCCGAAGGGGTAGGCTCTGACCTTACCCCCTACGGGGGGAAGGTGGCACGGCGCAGCCGTGACGAATGGGGGGGGACATTCTGAATTACTGCGCGTAGCAAAACCACGCTTTTGCGGAGCGCACCCCATTTGCCACACTACCGTAGGCTTAATGTCCTTGCATATAACGTATTCGGAGTGACCTAATTGATGAACAAAGCAACATCGCTCGAACGTATTTTGTTTTGAAGGACACCCCTTCCGCCTCGCCGCAAAGCGGCGAGCCACCCACCCCTCAAGGGGTGGGCAAGGGGTGGACGAAAAAACAAAATCGTTCGAAATAAAAAAAATTTGACC
Organism: uncultured Clostridia bacterium; assembly: GCA_947626935.1. GTDB lineage: Bacteria > Bacillota > Clostridia > Christensenellales > Borkfalkiaceae > Gallimonas. The sequence continues at coordinate 9,315 of CANQUD010000015.1, forward strand.
CTTTCGGGTCATTGAAGGCGGGAGGTTATCCCTTGATCTTGTTCATCATGTCGACGATGTCCTGCACCGTCTTGATGCTTTCGATCTCATCCTCGGGAAGGGTGATGTTGTACTCGTCCTCGAGCGTCATCAGAAGTTCCACGACGTCGAGAGAGTCGGCACCCAAGTCCTTGACGACCTCAGACTCCGGCGTAATGCCCGAAGCATCGATCCCCAGTTGTTCCGCAAGCATTTTACAAACCTGTTCAAACATGATTCTCCTCCTGTTTTCGGGAAGTGTCTTTTCAGAAAGCGTCCTTTTCGAAAAGTGTTGTGAAGAGTCGCCGAGATTCAGAGCGTTCTTTTCAGAAAACGTTCTCTGTAAAAATAATCCGTTGAGTCTATTGTACCCCATCTTCTCCTGCTTGTCAAGAGTTTTTTTCGGACAGGGAGTTCTGCCACGGCTGTACGGAGAATCGGGGGTTGGCGGGCGACGTCGACGGAAGTCTCACCGCCATCGGCGCGTACTGCGGAAAATGCTCTGTCAACAGCGAATACGCCTTGCTGCCGTTGCAGAGGATCGTTCCGATCGGCGCGGCGTGCAGGACGCGCGGAAGGTCGGAGAGGACGATGTTTTGAATGGAAGCGTCCGAGGAGCCCTCGATGTCGCAGCTTGCGACGACGTCCCAGAGGGCGATGCGATGCCCGAGAAGGAATTTCTTCTTCCCCTCAACGTCCCGCGGGACCTCGCAGCCGAAGATCCCGCAGACGGTCGTCCAGAATCTGTTCTGCGGGTTGCCGTAGTAGAAGGAGATCTCCCTGCTCTTCACGGAAGGGAAGCTCCCGAGAATGAGAATGCGGCTCTCCCCGTCAAAGACGGGCGGAAATCCTTCCGCATGTCCCCTCTTCAAAGCGAGATCCCCTTTTCGAGGTTGCCGACCGTGGCAGTGGCAGCCCGTCCGAAGTCAAAGCATTGCCCGATCGCCGCAAGGACGTCCCCCTTCGTCAGCGCGGACAGCTCCGCCATGCGCTTTTCGAAGTCGTAGACCTCGCCGCGGTAGAGCATCTGCTTTCCGTAGAGGAGCATCTGCGAGGACGTATTCTCCTGCGAAAAGACGGTGCCCGAGAGCAGCTGTTCCTTGCCCCGCGAGAACTCCTCGTCGGAGAGGTCCCCTCTCTTGAATTCATCGAGGACGGAAAGCACCGCTTCCGCCGCCTTCTCCGCCTTTTTGGGGTTGACACCCGCATAGATGGTCAGAAGTCCCGTCTCCTGATAATTCGACGTGTACGAATAGACGGAATAGGCAAGTCCCAGCTCCTCGCGCACCCGCTTGAAGAGGCGGGAACTCATGCCGCCGCCCAAGATGACGTTCATCACCTGCACGGCGGGATAGGAAGGGTCATCCCGCGGGACGGAGGGAAATCCGATCGCGAAATGCGCCTGTTCGATGGGCTTTTTGCGGAACAGCCTGTCCGTCCCGAAAACAACGTGCTTGTCCCTGTCCGAAAACTTCGTCCTCTGCATGCCGCCGAAGAATTCCTCCGCGAGGGCGACGGCTTCCCCGATCCCGATGTTCCCCGCAAAGGAGACGACGATGTTCTCGGGGCAGTAGCGCTCCTTTTTATAGGCGAACATCTCTTCCCGCGTGAAACGGGAGACGTTTTCGGCGGGTCCCAAGATGTTTCTGCCGTAATTTTCCTTCCCGAACGAGGCACGGGCCAGCAGATCGAGGCAGAGGTCCTCGGGGGAATCCTCGTCCATGTTGATCTCCTCGATGACGACTCCCTTCTCCCGCGCCATCTCCTCTTCGGGGAAAGAGGCGTTGAGGAAGAGGTCGCTCAAGAGTTCGAAGCTCTTCTTCGCGTGTTCGGACGTCGACTTGCAATAGTAGCAGGTCATGTCCTTCCCCGTGAAGGCGTTGACCTGCGATCCGAGCGCGTCGAAGGCGTCCGAGATCTCGAATGCCGTGCGCGTCGGTGTGCCCTTGAACTGCATGTGCTCGATGAAGTGGGAAATGCCGTCCTCGCTGTCGCTCTCGAACGCCGCACCCGTGCCGACGAGAATGCCCATCGTGACGGAGAGCAGTCCTTCCATGCGCTTGACGATGACTCTGATCCCGTTCTCCAAACTTCTGCTTTCTACCATAGGTATCTCCTGTTTCTATCCGATATTTTCTCCGACGGGGATCGTTTTGAACCCGTGATCCCTGTAATATTCCAAAATGCGCGGAAGCGCCTTGACGGTGTGCTCCATCGGGTGCATGAGGATGAGGTCTCCCCCCTCGATGTCCTTCGTCGCACGGGAAAAGCACACTTCCTCGTCCTTGTCCCGCCAGTCGATCGTGTCCTTGCTCCACATGACCGTCTTGAGTCCGAGGCTCTCGGCGGCGGTCAGCGTGTCGCCGTTGTAGGCGCCCGAGGGCGGGGCGAAGAGTCCGATCTTCCTTCCCGAGGCGAGCGTCAGAAATTCGCAGCTCGTGCGGATCTCGTCCAAATTCTCCTGCAGGGAGAGCTTGTCGTGGTCCTTGTGAAAGTAGCCGTGCGAGCCGATCTCGTGCCCGCGCGAGGCGATCTCCCTGACGCACGGGACGTTGCCGTCCGCCCAGCTTCCGCCGAGGAAGAAGGTCGCCGTCGCGGAGTATTCGTCGAGGATGTCGAGGATCTTCAGGACCTCGTCGGCGCCGCGGTAGACGTTGAACATCAGCGAGACGCCGTTTTCGCTCGACCCGCGGTAGTACACGCGGCTGTCCACTTCGGAAGCGGGCGAGACGGCGGGCAAAAAACAGACGGCGCCGAGCGCGATGACGATGAGGGCGAGGGCAAGATTGGTGAATGCCCCGACGAGACTTGACCGCTTTTTCACAGTATACCTCAAAAGAATGGGTTATCAAACGTATTCTATTGAGAAAACCGTGAAAATATGACCGTTTGCTATCTCAACGTGACGATCGTGACGCCGCTCTCCCCTTCGCCGTACTTGCCGAGGCGGAAACTCTCCACGCGGGGGTGCTTGCGGAGGACTTCCTGCACCGCCGCCCGTACTTTTCCCGTCCCCATGCCGTGAACGATCCTCACTTCGGTCAGCCCCGCAACGAGCGCCGCATCCAGAAAGTTCTCCGTCTCGATCTCCGCTTCCGCCGCCGTCAATCCCAAGAGATTGCATTCGCGGGGAAGGGTCTCGCGGGCGGCGAGGTGTTTGACGACCTTCACTTCACGCTTTTCTTCCTTGACTTTGGACGGGTAGAAGAGGTCGTCCGTCTTTGCCCGCACTTTCAGAGACCCTACCTGAACTTCGGCGGTGTTTTTTTCTTTTTTGAGGGAAATGACGACTCCCTGCGCGGACATGGACCCCACAAAAACGGTCTCGCCCACCTTCAAAGCGTCCCTGTCGACGGGCGTAAGGCGGACCTTTTCCTCTTCCTCGGGCAAGGTCTCCCCCATCTTATTTTTGAGGGTGCGGACCTTGATGACGTCCCGCTCCGAGAGGGTCTCCTGCCTCATGATCTCCTCGATCTCGGCGAGCAGTTCTTCCGCCCGCGCCGTGCGTTCCGTGACGATGCGCCGCGCTTCCGCCTTGGAAGCATAGAGGAATCTCTCCTTTTCCCGTCTGAATGCCGCCTCTTCCTTCTCGAGCGCCGCAAGACGGTCGTTCCACTCCTGTTTGAGCTTTTCCGCCCTCTCCCGCTCGGCTTCCGCGCGGATCCTGCTCTCCTCGGCGGCGCGGAGGGTGTGTTCGAAGGACCTTGCCCCTTCCGAGAGATATCCCCGCGCTTCCTCGATCGTCTCCTCGGGAAGTCCGAGCCGTGTGCCGATCGCGAGGGCGTTCGACGACCCCGGCGCTCCGATCCTCAAGCGGTAGAGCGGGCGGAAATCTTCCGCATCGAACTCCATACACCCGTTTTGCATGCGTTCCTGCTCATATGCGAACTCCTTCAGGGCGGAATAGTGGGTGGTGACGATGCCCCTGCACCCCTTCCGCGCGAGCGAGGAGAGAATGGCGCGGGCGAGCGCCTGTCCCTCTTCGGGATCCGTCCCGCCGCCCGGTTCGTCGATGAGGACGAAGCTGTTCCGCCCCGCCTCTTTGAGGATGTCACGGATGTTGACGATATGGGAGGAGAAGGTCGAAAGGTCCTCCTCGATGGACTGGCTGTCGCCGAGGTCGCAGTAGACCCCTTCGAACACGGCGAGGCGGGTCCCTTCGGCGGCGGGAACGAAGATGCCGCACGCCGCCATGAGGCAGAAGAGTCCGCACATCTTGAGAGTCACCGTCTTGCCGCCCGTGTTCGCGCCGCTGATGAGGAGAAAGTCGTACTTCTCCCCCAAGGAGACGGTGACGGGCACAGCTCTCTTCCTGTCGAGGAGAGGGTGTCTGCCCTGTTCGATCTCGAGAATGCCGCGGTCGTTGAGGCGGGGACGGATCCCCTTGTTTTCAAATCCGTATTCCGCCAAGGCGAAGTAGAGGTCGACCTCGGAGAGGACGGCGATGTCCGTCCCGAGGGCGTCCCGCAGATGCCCGACGGCGTGGGAAAGCTGTTTTAAGATGCGCTCCGTCTCTTCCTTTTCGTCGAGGATGAGATCGCGCAGTTCGTTGTTCATCTCGAGGACTTCCTCGGGTTCGATGAACACCGTCGCGCCGCTCGCCGAGCGGTCGTGGACGAATCCGCGGATGCTGCGCTTGTATTCCGCCTTCACGGGAATGACGTATCTGTCGCCACGGACGGTGACAAGTCCGTCCTGCAGGTATTTTCTGTCCTCTCCCGTCAGATAGGAGCCGAGCTTTGCGCGGATGCGTTCGCTCAACATCGCGATCTCGCGGCGGATCGTGTACAGCGTCTCGCTCGCCGTGTCGGCGATCTCGTCTTCGTTGACGATCTTCCTCGTGATGTCCTGCTCGAGCGCCTCGTCGAAGCAGAGACGGTCGGTGAGCGCCTTCATCTTTTCGATGCGGGGATCGGAGAAGGCGCGGATGCTCCGATAGCATGTCCGTGCGGCGGCGAGTAGCCTTGCGATGTTGAGAAGTTCGGCATTGCTCAACGTGGATCCCTTCTCCGCCCGCTCGAGACAGTCGCCGACGGGAGAAAATTCTTGGATCCTGCCCGAACCCAGTTCATAGAGGAGAAGATGTGCCTCTTCCGTCATGTCGAGACGGCGGACCGCTTCCGAAAGTTCCGTCGCGGGGACGAGGGAAAGGACGGCTTCACGGCTCTCCGCAAGCGCGGCGTGCGAGGAAGCGGCGGCGAGGATCTTATCGAGTTCGAGACGTTTTGCGTGTTTCGTCATACCATACTCCTTATGCTGTGACCGCGGGTCGGCTCCCCCTTCGGCTCTGCCGAGCGGTCGGTAAGGCGGGCGGCTCCGAGATCGCAGAGGAGCGGAGCGCAGTTGTAGACCTCGAAGCGGCAGCCGTTCAGGACATACCGCCTCAGCGGGAATTTCCTGCCCTCGGCGTCGGTCAGCGTGTAAAATTCCCGCCTGTCGCAGGAAGAACAATTCTTTTCAAAGGGACAGTAGCAGAGGTCCATGACCTTGATCGCCCCCTCGCACAGGGCAAACGCGCCCTCGGTGTCGAGCGCCGCCTGTTCGGCAGCGGAAATTTCCTTGGAAAGCGCAAAAAATTCGACCCCATGCCGCAAGATCGCAGCGACCGCATAGCGGTTCGTGAGGTTGAACCCCGTCCCCGCGAAGAGCTTCACGCCGTATTTTTCCGCCAGAGAAAGCCCGTAATCGCCCTCGCAATAGATCCCCTCGAAGTCCTTGAAGCGGGGCGCGAGGAGTGTTTCATCCGCCTCCGTGAAGAGGGGCGGAAGATAGAGATAGACCCCCTTTCCGCCCGACGGGAGACGGGAATAGTCGCTCGGCTTGACGATATTGATGTCTGCATTTCCGACATTCCGTGCAATAAGTGCGCATTTTTTCGTCTTTGCGGGGGGAAGTTGCGGGACTTCGAACACGGCTTCCCCGACCGTCCGCTTGGGATCGATCCTCTCGCACAGGGCGGCGTAGAAGGCTCTCCGCAGGCTGTTGAGCGCGGATCTCGGCAAAAAGACGCCGTCCGTCTCGAGGGTGACGGCGGGGGTGAAGGGCAGTCCGTCCGTCCTTTCGAACGAGGCGGAAACCTGCGCCTCGTCGAGGGGCGCATTCTTGGCGCTCTCGAGGCGCGTTTCTCCTATAAATTCCCACCCCATCCATGTAATTTTTGGGAATTCTCCCGCAAAAAGGCGGAGATGGAGTTCAATCTTTCTCGTTCTTTTCCCCTGCAGGACGCGGCTCGAAGATGCTCCGTCCGTCGTCACGCAGACGGTGTCTCCGCCGAGAAGTCTTGCGTCCGCGTGCAGGTAGAAGCCGCCCTTCCCCCCTCCCGCGGGGACGGCGCCGCCCACTTCCCTGCCGCCGCGCAGGATCTTGAATCCGTCCCCCTTTTGAGGGCGGAAATCGCTCTCGCAGAAGGGCTTTCCCCCCTTCAGCACGACCTTGCCGACTTCCTCGCCGATGTGTCCCTGCACGCTGCGGGAGAGAAGGTTGTCCTGCCCGAACATGAGTCCTCGGGTGTAATTGCCGCGGTTGAAGGCGCGTTTGAGGTCGGAGATAGCCCCGCGCATCCCCTCTTTGTCTCCGCCGAGACATTCCCGCACGTACTTCACCGCCGCGGCGCAGTAGGCGGGACGGCGCATCCTTCCCTCGATCTTGAGGGAACGCACGCCCGCTTTGAGCAGTTCCCCGACACATTCCCCGACGCTCAGGTCGGCGAGGGAGAGTGCATACGCCCTCTCCTCATACCCCTTTCTGTCAATGGAATAGAGCTTTCTGCACGGCTGTTTGCATCTGCCGCGGTTGCCGCTGTTGTTTCCCGCAAAGGAGCTGAAATAGCATTGTCCCGAAAAGCAAGTGCAGAGCGCTCCCTGCACGAATCCTTCCGTCTCGATGATGTCGGAGATGTGTCGGATGTCGGAGAGCGGCGTCTCCCGCGCGAGCACGACCCGTGAAAAGCCGTGTTCCTTTGCGACTTTCGCCCCGTGGACATTGCAGCATCCCCCCTGTGTGGAGAGATGGAGCACGATCTCGGGATATTTTTCCTTGACGGCGGCGCCGAGAAAGATGTCCTGCATCAGAATGGCGTCCGCGCCCCTCTCCCAAGCCTCTCTCACGGCGGAGAAGAAGGCGGCGGTCTCGCTGTCCTTGACGAGCGTGTTGAGGGCGACGTACACCTTCACGCCCAAAAGATGGGCAAAACGGGTGACGCGCGAAAGTGCGTCCCCGTCGAAATTTGCGGCTCCCTCGCGGGCGGAAAACTGTGTGAGACCCAAATAAATGGCGTCCGCACCCGCATGAATTGCCGCATATGCCGTCTGTTCGTCCCCCGCAGGGGCTAAAATCTCCGCCGTCATCTTTTGTTCATCGTCCGATCGTGCGCTGGATGAGTTCCTGCGCCGCGTCATAGCCCATGTCCTTGAGCCTGTAGTTGCGGGCGGCGACCTCGATGAGAATGGCGAGGTTCCGCCCGGGGGAAACGGGAATGGTCAGTTTTGGGACCTGCTTCCCGAGGATCGTCTCGCTGCTCCCTTCGCCGCCGATGCGGTCATATTCCTTGTCCCGCTTCCAGTGTTCGAGTTCCATCACGAGTTCGATCTCTTTCTCGCCGAGCACCGACCCCGAACCGTACATATTCTTGACGTTGATGATGCCGATGCCGCGCAGTTCCATGAAGTAGCGGATGCGCTCGGGAGCGCTCCCCACGAGTTCGTTCTCGATCTTCTTGATGAGGACGGAGTCATCCGCGACGAGGCGGTGTCCGCGCTTGATGAGTTCCATTGCCGTCTCGCTCTTGCCGACGCCGCTCTCCCCCGTCAGAAGGATCCCCGCGCCGAATACGTCCATGAGGACGCCGTGCATCGTCGTCTTGGGAGCGAGCAGGCGGGAGAGGTACCCGTACAGTTCCGCCATGATGACCGTCGTCATCTTGCCCGTGCGGAACACGGGGGTCCCCGTCTTTCTCGCGAACTCCATCATCTCGGGCGGGACGGGCAGATCGCGGGCGAACACCACGCAGGGGATCTGTCCGCATTCGAAGAGCTTCCCCACCCTCTCCATCCGCTCGTCGGGGGAGAAGGAACGCATGTACTCATGCTCCGTCTGTCCGATGAGCATGATGCGCTGGGCGTCGAACATGCTGAAAAAGCCCGCAAGCCGCAGCCCCGGGCGGTCCACGCTGATGTTCGTGAACGTCAGGATCCCCCGCCCCGCATGCAGGACCTCGAGGTTGAGGTCGGATGCGAACTTGTCGAGCATGACCGTCTCGTGCGGCAACCAGATTTCGTTCATAGTCATTCTCCCAAAGCGTATTTCATGAGCGCTTCCGCGACGCCGTTCTCCTCGCAGGAGGAGACAACGGTCGCCTTTTCTTTGAGTTCCCGTTCGGCGTTTGCGACGGCGAATCTCCCGCCCGCCCGCTCGAGCATGGGCAGGTCGTTGAGCTGGTCGCCGATGGCGGCGACTTCTTCCCGCGGAATGTGATAGTACTCCGCAAGGGAATCGACCGCGCACGCCTTGCTCTGGTCCTTCGGCATGACTTCCACGAGGAAGGACGAGGAGCAGGTAACAAAAAATTCATCGCCGAGCGCAAGTTCGGTCTCCCGCTTGACTCTGTCGCGTTCCCGCGGGTCGACCATGGCGAGGATCTTGATGACTTCGGCGGAATTTTCGGCTACCATGTCCGAGAGGTGCGGCTCGATTTTCCCTTTGACCCGACAAATTTCCTCATATTGGCGAAGAAACGAGTCGTCCATGTTGGAATAGAACGTATCTCCCGTGTAGACGTGGACATGGTATCCCCTTTTTTCGAAATGGCCGATCGTTTTCAAGGCTCCCTCGCGGGAAAAGCAGCCCTTCTTCAGAATTGCTCCCGTGCGCACATCTGCGATCACGGCGCCCTGATAGGCACAGACGAGTCCGTCGCGCAGCCCGATCTCCTTCAGCCGCGGCAGAATGGAAACAAGCATCCGTCCCGTCACGACGGCAAAGATCCCGCCCGCTTTCCTGTAAACTTCGATCGCCTTTCGGTCGGTCTCGGAGACCGTCCCGTCGGCGCGGACGAGCGTCCCGTCGAAGTCCGATAAAAAGAGTCTGTATCTCATAGTTCTTCGAAATGTGTCTTGATGCGCCGCGCAAGTTCTTCCCCGATCCCCTCTGCGGTGCAAAGCTCTTCGATGTCCGCGTGCATGATCTTGTCGATCGTGCCGAACTTCCGCATGAGGGAAAGCCGCTTTTGCTTGCCGACGCCGTCGATCTCCTCGAGGACGGATTCGAGGTTGCGCTTGGAGTGAATGGAGCGGAAGTAGGTGATGGCGAAGCGGTGCGCCTCGTCGCGGATGCGCTGGAGCATCTTCAGGGCGTAATCGCGCCTGTCGATCCTGATCCCATCGCTCTTTGAAAGGGTAAAGACTTCCTCTTCCTGCTTTGCGAGGGAGACGAGGTCGATGTCCGTGACGTTCATCTCGTCAAAGATCTCTTTGACCGCGGAGAGCTGCCCCTTGCCGCCGTCGATGACGATGAGCTGGGGACGGGAAAATCTCTCCTCTTCCTCTCCCCCGAGTTTCGAGAGCCGCCGCCGCAACACTTCCTGAAGGGACGCAAAGTCGTTCGCCCCCTCGACCGTCTTGATGCGGAAACGGCGGTATTCGTACTTGTCCGCTTCGCCGTCCGTAAAGACGACCATGCTGCCGACCTTGTCGACGCCCGAAATGTCCGAAATATCGTAACATTCCATGCGCTTCGGATAGCGGGAGAGGGACAAGAGATCTTTCAGCCTCTCGCAGGCGCGGACGGTCATGTCGTCCCTGTGTGCGATGGCGGAAATGGACTTTTCGAGGTAGTCCTTGGCATTCGCCGCCGCCATATCGAGCAGTTCCCGCTTCACGCCGAGCTTGGGATGGACGATCTCGACGTTTCTCCCCGCTTTCTCCCTCAAAAAAGCCGCGAGCGCCTCATCCTCCGTTTCCTCGGCGATGACCTCATGCGGGGTCTCGTGGGCGGAATAGTATTGGGTGATGAAGCTCGTGAGCGCCTCTCCCCCTTCCGCCGCGCCCGCGTCCGAGTGGAAGGTGCGGCTGCCCTGCATGATCCCCTTCCGCGTGACGAGAAGGGAGACTGCCGTATACAGCCCGTTCGTCTCGATCGCCCAGACGTCGGCGTCGACGTCCTTCGGCATGGAAGTGATCCGTCTCCGCTTGAGAGCGGAGAGCATTCCGATCTTGTTGCGGTAGTCGAGCGCGAGTTCGAACTGTTCCTCTTCGGCAAACTTCGCCATCTTTTCCCGCAGGACTTCCTCGGCTTCCTCATAGTTGCCCGAGAGGAAGGAGAGTACTTTTTCCACCCGCTCGGCGTACTCTTCCTTCGTGCACAGTCCCGCACAGGGGGCGAGACAGCGGTGCAGATGATAGTCGAGACAGGGCTTTGCGGGCTTTTCCTTGACGGAGACTGCGCAGGTGCGGATCTGATAGACCTTTGCGGCGATGTCGACGATCTCCTTGCAGTTCACGCCCCCCATGAAGGGACCGAAATACCTGCCGTCCTTTTTGATGCGGCGGGTGACGGAGATGTGCGGAAAGTCCTCCCGCGTGTGGACCTTGATGTAGGGGTAGGTCTTGTCGTCCTTCAGGAGAATGTTATACTTGGGCTTGTACTTCTTGATGAGGTTGTTCTCGAGCGCAAGCGCATCCGCCTCGGAAGGTGCGACGATGTAGTAGAAATCGGCGATGCAGTCGACCATCGCCTGAACTTTTGCCGTCTTTTCGGTGGAATGGAAATACTGTCGGACACGGTTTTTGAGGACTCTCGCCTTCCCGACATAGATGACGGCGCCGTCCTTGTCGAGCATGACGTACACGCCGGGGGAATCGGGCAGGAGTTTGAGTTTTTCCCGTATCACATCCATGCCTCTATTATACACATATCCCCGTGCTTTTTCAAGCGTTCAAAATCAAAAATTCAAAATTGCGGGGCAAAATCGGCATTTCCCGCCGCCCCGTTCCCCGAAACGGTCAATCCCCCAAAAATTCCACGCCCTTCAGGAGTACGTCGTTGACGATCTCCCCCGATGCCATGTAAAAGATGATCTTTCCGTGCCGCTCGCTTTTAACAAGCCCCGCATCCTTCAAAAATCGCAGTTGATGGGAGACCGTCGTCTGGTTGATGCGGAGCACTCTCGAAATATCGGTGACGCACATCTCCGAAATGGCGAGCGCGGACAGGATGCGGAGCCGCGTTCCGTCCGAAAAGATGGAGAAAAAACGCACGAGGGAAGAGAGGATCTCCCCGTCGGGAACGTAATCCTCCACCATATCCTTCGTGCGTCTGTCGAGCAACAAGGTTTCCGCCATAAAAAATACCTCCTTTTTATGACAGAATAACACTTGTAAACTCGCACATATGTGAAAGTTTTTTCGTCTTTTGACGAATTTTGGCGAATTTATAGGATCGCCTTGGGTTCGTAGCCTGCCTCTTTCACGGCGGCAAGCAGAATGTCGTCGGAGACCGCTTCGGAAAGCTCCACGACCGCCGTCTTGTTCTCGAGGCTGACGTCCGCCTTCTTGACACCCGCGACCCGTTCGAGCGCGTCCGTCACGTGCTTGGCGCAATGTACGCACATCATTCCGTCCACAAGAATTGTCTTTTTCATCATTTTATCTCCTTTTTGATTTGTTTCGGTTTGTTGAGGGTGGACCCACTCCCCTACCCCTCTCCCATGGAGAGGGTAAGAAGCGGGGTCCTTCTCCGACGCAGAGGGAGCGCTTGAGACCGCCCGTTCGTTTTGAGACAAAGCCGAGGAACCCTCTCCAGTGGAGAACTCCTCTTTCCCCTCTCCGAGGGAGATCCCCTCTTTACCCCCTCTGGTGGAGGGGGGTAGGGGGGTGGGCGTCCTTCCCCCGAACCGCACGAGGCGCAGGGCGTTGGTCACGACGAAGAGGGAGCTTAAACTCATCGCCGCCGCCCCGATCATGGGATTCAGGCTGATGACCCAATAGAAGGCGCCCGCCGCGAGCGGAATGCCGATACAGTTGTAGAAAAATGCCCAGAAGAGGTTCTGTTTGATGATGCGCATGGTCTTTTTGGAGAGGGCGATCGCCCGCGGGAGCGCACGCAGGTCTCCGCTGACGAGCACGGCGTCCGCGCTCTCGATGGCGACGTCCGTTCCGTTCCCCATCGCAATGCCGACATCCGCCTCTTTGAGGGCGGGAGCGTCGTTGATGCCGTCCCCCACCATGGCGACATAGCGGTTTTCCCGCCGCGCCTGACGGTGTTCGCGCTTCGCCTGTTCGTTCTGCTCCCTTGCCCCCTTCACATAGCGAAGTTTCTCCTCGGGGAGAAGTTCGGCGCAGACACAGCTCTCATAGGACGGAAAGCCCGCTTCCGCGGCGATGTGCCGCGCGACCGCCTCGTTGTCCCCCGTGAGCATGACGGGAAGGCAGCCCCCCCTCACGAGCGCTTCGACGGCTTCCCTGCTTCCCTCTTTGAGGGTGTCGGCGAGGGCGAACACGCCGAGAACGGTTTTCTCGTCCGCGAGGAAGAGGACGGTCTTTCCCTCGGCGGAAAGTTTCTCGAAAATCGCAAGATATGCTTCGAATTTCACGCTTCTGTCCTGCATCATGCGCTCGTTGCCGAGGAAGTACGTCCTGCCGTTCACCCGTCCGACGGCGCCCTGTCCCGTGATATATTCGACGGCTTCGGCGACCTCTCCGCTTCCGCAAAAATCGGCGATACATTGCGCGAGCGGGTGACGGAGCTTGCTCTCGAGCGCGTAGGCGATCGCTTTGGCGCTCTCTTCCCCCTCAAAGTACACGACTTTTGGCTTTCCCTCGGTGAGGGTCGCCGTCTTGTCGAGCCACACTTCATGCACCGTCGCCATTTTCTGCAGGGCTTCGGCGTTTTTGTAGAGAATGCCGAGCGCCGCCCCTCTTCCCGTCGCCGCCATGACCGCGACGGGCGTCGCGAGTCCCAGAGCGCAAGGACAGGAAATGACGAGCACCGAGATCGCGTAATTCATCGCATCCGACAAATTCCACGTCGTAAAGTACCAAATGAGGAAGGTAAGGACGGCGATCCCCAGCACGGCAGGGACAAAGACCGCGGCGACCTTATCGGCAAGTTTTTGGATGGGAGCCTTGGACGTTCCCGCCTCGCGCACCATCTTGATGATGCCCATGAGCATGGTATCCGCCCCCACTTTTTCGGCACATATCTTCAGAAAACCGCTCGTGACGATGCAGGCGGAGACCGCCTTCTCCCCCGCAGACAGCTCCACGGGCAAGCTCTCCCCCGTGACGGCGGAGCGGTCCACAAAGGCATGCCCTTCGACCACCGTCCCGTCCACGGCGATGGATTCCCCCTGTCTGACGATGACGAGGTCGCCCTCTTCCGCCTCGGAGAGAGGGACCGTCATCTGTATGCCGCCCCGTTCCACCGTCACCGTATCGGGTGCGAGGAAGCGGAGCTTTTCGATCTCCCGTCCCGTGCGCTTTTTGGACCTGTCCTCGAGCCACTTACCGAGACAGACGAGGGTGACGATCATCGCCGCCGATTCAAAGTAGAGCGCATGGGTCGCGGGGTCGAAACAGGCGAGCACGATGCTGTACACGAAGGACACGCCCGCGCCTAAAGAGACGAGGGTGTCCATGTTCGGCACGAGCTTCACCGCCGCCCGCACGCCGCTGACGAAAAATTTGTAGTTGACGAGCAGGATGAGGGCGGTCAGACCGAGTTGGAAGCCGTGGTTCCACCATCCCATCGGCGCGGGAAGATGCACCATGTGCCCCATCGAAAGGTACATGACGGGAAGGAGCAGGACGAGGGAGACAAGGAAACGGACGAAGAGGGTCAGAATTTCCCTCTTTTTTTCGGGCGTCTTACCGTATTCGAAGATGCCGTACCCCAGCCCGACGACGGCGGAGAAGATCTCCTTCTCGTCCAAGATGCCCCCGTCAAAGTCGACGTCCATGCACTCACCCATCAGGGAAACAGCGCAAAATCGCACCCCATTCAGCTTTTTTACCGTACGTTCGATGCCCGCCGCACATGCCGCGCAGCTCATGCCCGTCACGGAATATCTCTTCTTCATGAAAACCTCTTGAACAGATCGACGATCTCGTCGAGGACGTCCGTGTCCCCTTCCCGCACATGCTCCGCGACGCATCCATGCAGATGATTTTTGAGAATGAGAGCGGAGAGGCTCTTGACGGAAGCGTCCACCGCGGCGAGCTGAATGAGAATGTCGTCGCAGTAGCGGTCCTCATCCACCATGCGTTTGATGCCGTTCATCTGTCCCATGATGCGATTGAGACGGGACCGAATGCTCTTTTTGTCCTCTTCCGACCGTACGGTCTTGCGTTCGCTTGTGTCACGGCAACAATGTTCCATGATATCTCCATATACCCCCGTGGGGTATCTTGCCGACAGTATATCATATGCAGGGTGTCCTGTCAAGGGAAAATTCAAAGAAAAATGAAACATTTTGGCGGAAGATGCTGTTACTTTTGTGTGTGCGCCCGTTCATTGTAGAATGACACCCCCTCAGTCTCGCTCCTCTCGACAGCTCCCCCTCAAGGGGGAGCCAAGGGATTCTTGCCCACCCCTTGAGGGGTGGGTGTCACGAAGTGACGGAAGGGGTGTTATGCTGGCATACCCGCCGCTCATTCTGAGCCGTAGGCGAAGAATCCCGGCAAACGGGCGGAGCGACATTGTTCTCCATAGGTTTAACGGGATGCATCGCTACGCTCTGCATGAACGGCTGCGGTGACCCACCCCCTGTCGCGTTGCGACATCCCCCTCCCACGGAGGGGGTTCAAATCTACCCCTCTCCATGGGAGAGGGGTAGGGGTGTGGGTCACAACATTCACGCGGGGCGGGTTTCAGAAGAAACCCGCCCCGCGTTCCGTTCAAATTCAATTTCTCTCAACAATTCATGCCGACTGTTTGTACACGAGTCGGGGTTTGGCGGTCCCCGTCACGCAGTCGCGCGTGATGATGACCTCTTCCACGTCGTTCTCGGACGGGATGTCGAACATCACATCGATCATGAGGCTTTCGATGATCGTGCGGAGTCCCCTCGCGCCCGTCTTGAGGCGGATCGCCGTGTTGGCGATCTCCCGCACGGCTTCGTCCTCGACCGTAAGCTTGACGCCGTCCAGTCCCACGAGCTTCTGATATTGCTTGATGATGGCGTTCTTGGGCTGGGTGAGAATGCTGACGAGCGCGTCCTCGTCGAGCGCCTGCAGGCTGACGACGATGGGAATGCGTCCGACAAATTCGGGGATGAGACCGAACTTTGTAAGGTCTTGCGGTTTGACGTCCTCGAGAAGAGTGTAATCGACTTCCTTCTCGCCGAGCTTCACTTTTCCACCGAAGCCCAGTCCCGAGTCGTCCTTCCGTGCGGAGACGATCTTGTCAAGTCCCACGAACGCCCCGCCGCAGATGAAGAGGATATTCGTCGTGTCGATGTGCATGCAGTCCTGCTGGGGGTGCTTTCTGCCGCCCTGCGGGGGAACATTGGCGACGGTGCTCTCAATGATCTTGAGGAGCGCCTGCTGGACGCCCTCGCCCGAGACGTCGCGGGTGATGGAGACGTTTTCCCCCTTGCGGGCGATCTTGTCGATCTCATCGATGTAGATGATGCCCCGCTGTGCCTTTTCGATGTCGTAATCGGCATTCTGGATGAGCTTTAAGAGGATATTTTCGACGTCCTCGCCGACGTAGCCCGCTTCGGTGAGCGTGGTCGCATCCGCCGTCGCGAAGGGCACGTTCAGAATTTTTGCAAGGGTACGCGCGAGAAGGGTCTTGCCGCTTCCCGTGGGACCGAGCAGGAGAATGTTGCTCTTTTCGATCTCGACGTCATCGTCCTTGACGCCGTCCGCCATCGCATTGATGCGCTTGTAGTGGTTATAGACGGCGACGGAGAGGACGCGCTTCGCCTTATCCTGCCCGATGATATACTGATCCAGCTCTTCCTTGATCTCCGTGGGTTTTTTGAGTTCCACCTTCTCATGCGGCGTGGTGGAAGGGACTCTGTCGAGCATCTCCCTGCAAAGTTCCACGCATTCGTCGCAGATGAAGATCCCCTCGGGACCCGCAATGAGCTTTTTGACTTTGGACTTCTCCTTCCCGCAGAAGGAGCAGCGTTGTTCGTATTTTGCCATTCTTACTCCCCAATTTGTGATGTGTCCGTCCCGTTCTATTCGGTCCTTCCCGAAAGAAAGAGACGAGAAAACAGAAACTTATCGCTTGAAATAGACCTTATCGATGAGACCGTACTGCATCGCCTCTTCCGCCGTGAGATAGTTGTCTCTATCCGTGTCGCGGGCGATCTCCTCGTACGCTCTTCCCGTGTTCTCGGAGAGGATACGGGTCATCTTTTCCTTGATCTTCAGAATATGGTCGGCTTGGATCTTGATGTCGCTCGCCTGACCCTGTGCGCCGCCGAGGGGCTGGTGGATCATGATTTCGCTGTTGGGCAGGGCGAACCGCTTCCCCTTCTGCCCTGCGGCGAGAAGGAAGGCGCCCATGGACGCCGCAAGCCCGATACAGATGGTCGAGACGTCGCATTTGATGTAGTTCATCGTGTCATAGATCGCCATACCCGCCGTGACCGATCCGCCGGGGCTGTTGATGTAGAGGCTGATGTCCTTCGTGGGGTCTTTCCCCTCAAGATAGATAAGCTGTGCGACGACGGTGTTGGAGAGAGCGTCGTCGATCTCTCCCGAGAGGAAGATGATCCTGTCCTCGAGGAGACGGGAATAGAGGTCATAGCTGCGTTCGCCGCTCGACGTGCGTTCCACGACGTAGGGAATGAGTACATTTTTCGTCATTTTCTTGTTCTCCTTGCGCCTTATGCCTCGGCTTCCTCTCTGTAGACGACCATCTCGTTGTTTGCCATGAGGAAGTCGAAGAGTTTTGTGATCTTTATGTCGTTTTCGATGTACTCTCTCTGGCGGGGATCGAGGGTCTTTTCGTATTCCGCGGGTTCCTTCCCGATGGAAGCCGCCTGCTCGGCAATCTTTGCCCCGATCTCCTCTTCGGAAGCCGTGATGTTCTCCGTCTCGAGGAGCTTTTCGATGATGAGCTGGTGCATCACCATCTTCTTTGCCTCTTCCTCGAACTTCTTCTTATATTCTTCGCGGGTCGTGCCGAGGTAGCTGTAGTAGTCCTCGGGACGGATGCCCTGATAGGCGATGTTCTGCTCCATTCTGCGGACGTCCATCTCTTCCTGCCTGTCGATGAGCGCATCGGGGATCTCCGCCGCCGCGGTCTTTGCGATCTCTGTGAGGATCGCCTCTTCCGTCTCGTTGCGGGAACGGCTCTCTGCGTTCTTTTCGAGGCGTTCTCTCACCTTTGCCTTGTAGGCTTCGACGCTCTCCGAGCCGAGCTTCTTCGCAAATTCCTCATCGAGGGCGGGAAGGTCCTTGCCCGTGATCTTGTGGAGCGTCACCGTAAAGACGGCGGGCTGCCCCTTGAGGGATTCTTCCTGATAGTCCTCGGGGAAGGTGACGTTGATGTCCCTCGTCTCGCCTAAGGTCATGCCGACGACCGCTTCCTCGAACCCCGGGATAAAGCTGTGGGAGCCGAGCGTCAGATCGTACTTTTCCGCCGTGCCGCCCTCGAAGGCGACGCCGTCCTTCTTGCCGACAAAGTCGATGTTGACGGTATCCCCGTTCTGCGCGGGACGGTCGGTGACTTCGACGCTCTTCGCGAGGCGGGTACGGGTGTTTTCGATGTCCTGCTCCACGTCGGCGTCCGTAACAGTATACTCATACTTGTTGATTTTTATACCCTTGTAGCTGCCGATGGTGACGTCGGGCTTCACGGGGACCTGTGCGATGAGGACGACATTCGTTTCCGAGAAATCGTCGCCGAGGGAGAGAACGGGTTCCCCGACCGCGGTGAAGTTGTCCTTCTCCTTCTCGAGGATCTCGTCGTAATGCTCTCCGTAGAGAAGATTGAGCGCATCCTCATAGAAGAGTCCCTTGCCGTAATACATTTCGAGCACCGCCTTGGGCGCCTTGCCCTTGCGGAAGCCGTTTACCGTGTAGCGCTTTCTGTTCTCGAGATAGGCTTTGTCGTTCGCCGCCGCCCATTCTTCGGGCGTGAAGGCAATTTCGATCTTGACCGTGCTCTTTTCTGCGGGGGTGACTTTGTAATTCATGTTCGTTTGCTCCTGTCTGTATCGGAATTCTTGTATCGCTATCCATTTTAGCATAACTGTCCGCAAAAGAAAAGCGATTTTATTTACAATTTTGTTTTTTTGGAGTATAATGGAAAGCAAGATCGCTTGGGAGACGTCTATGCCGCAAGATGCTTTTACCCTTCGCCTCGTCGCAAGGGAACTGAACGCCGCGCTCGTCGGGGGCAAGATCAACCGTATCGTCCAGCCCGACAGGGAAGAGCTTTCTCTTCTTATATACACGGGAAAACGCACGGTCAAACTCATTCTGAACGCAAATGCTTCGGCTTGCGGCGCTTATTTTTGCGAGGACGACAGGGAAAGCCCCAAAACCGCCCCCGCATTCTGTATGCTGCTGCGGAAATATGTGCAGGGCGCGGACATCCTCGGCGTGGAGCTTGCGGGGTTCGAACGCATTCTGCGCTTCCGTCTCCTCTGCCACAGCGAATTTCAGACGGCGGAACGGTTCCTCATCGCCGAGATCATGGGGAAATACTCCAATCTCATCCTGACCGAGAACGGCGTCATACTGGGTGCGCTCAAGACGACGACCCTCGACGAGAACACCAAGCGGATGATCTTCGCGGGCGTGCCCTACTCTCCCCCCGCCGCGCAGGACAAGACGGACCCTTCCGACCTTCCCGCGCTTCGGGCGCTTCTCCAAACCTGCACGGGCGACAGAGCCGACTTCCTCTTCCGCCATGTCCGAGGGCTTGCCCCCGTGACGGCGCAGGCGATCGCGGACGGGTACCGAGGGGGCGATTTCGCGCAATATGTGCACGATTTTATCTTCTCCGACGACATCTCTCCCCGCATCGTCGAGCGGGACGGCGCCGTCGTCGACTTCGTCGCAAGGGGCAGTGAAGGCATTCCCTTTGCAACGCTGTCCGAGGCGCAGTCGGAGTTCTACCGCAGAAAGCGGGCGGGAAAGAACTTCGACGGGCAGAAGCGCAAGCTTCTCTCCGTCCTGCAGAATGCCAAAAAAAAGCAGGAAAAACAGCTCCTGCAAAATCTCGAAAAACAGCTCTCCTGCCGCGACGCCGAGGAGAACCGCAGAAAGGGAGAACTTCTCACCGCAAATCTCTACGCCCTCTCGCGGGGCATGCGGGCGTGCGAGCTTGAGAACTGGGAGACGGGAGAACGGGAGAAGATCGCCCTCGACCCCCGCCTCTCCCCCGCCGAAAATGCGCAGGCATATTACAAAAAATACCGAAAACAGAAGCGGACGGTGGAAGTTCTCCTTCCCCGCGAGCGGGAGACACGGGACGAGATCCTCTACCTCGAGAGCCTCATCGCGCTGACGGACAGCGCCGCCGAGGAGCATGACCTTGCGAGCATCGGAGAGGAGCTACGCTCCGTCGGTCTCCTCGAAGCGCCGAAGGAGAAAAAGAAAGTCGTCAAGGCAGAAATTCCCTTCCGCACATATGAAACGGAAGGCATGCGCATCCTTGCGGGACGGAACAACCTGCAAAACGATGCGCTCCTGCGGCAAAGTGCGCCCGACGACATATGGCTCCACGCGCAGCGGTACCATTCCTGCCACGTCGTGATCAAGTCGAACGGGATGCCCGTCCCCGAAAAGGTCCTCTCCTTCGCGGCGGGCGTCTGTGCGCTCTACTCCGATGCGCACGGCGAGAAGGTCCCCGTCGACTACTGTCCCCTGAAATACGTCAAAAAACCGCCTCATTCCAAGGCGGGATTCGTGATCTATTCCAATTTCAAGACGACCCTCGGCGACCCGAATTTCATGAAAAATTAGGAATTTCCCCAGAGGTTGTTCTTTTCTTCGATGATCTTCTCCGTCTTTTCGAGGTAAGTCGGGATGTCCTTGGGGGAGCCGTAGCGTTCGATGCGGTTCTCCTTCAAAAACAGCTTCTTCGAAATCGCGTTCGCGCCGACGGCGAGGTTGTCGCAGGTCTCTTCCATGACGTCGACGTTGTAGACGCAAGCCTTGTTCGGCTTCGTCCATCCGACATTCTCGTGCGCCCCCGCCATGTACTTCTGGCGGTACAGATAGTACGGTCCGTATCCCGCCGCCGTCAGTGTTTCGCGGGAATATCCGATCATTTCCGATAACAGCCCGTCGGGGAGAGACTGCGTCTCTTCCTTTAATTTTGCCCCTTTCTTGAGGCAGAGCGTGTGGACGGTGATGTTGGCGGGCGAGAGGGAAACGGCGCTGTCGACGCTCATGCAAAATTCCCCGAGCGATTCCCCCGTCAGCCCCGCGATGAGGTCACAGTTGATGTCGAATCCGTACGGCGCAGCCATTTCGAAGGCGGAGACCACCTGCTCCGCCGTGTGTTTTCTGCCGATCGCCTGCAAGGTGCGGTCGGAAAAGCTCTGTGCGTTGATGCAGATGCGGGTGACGCCGTACTCCTTGCAGAGGCGGAGCTTTTCGTCCGTAAAGACGTCGGGACGTCCCGCTTCCACCGTAAATTCGCACCCGTTCGTCCGAAGGGGAGAGATCGCCTCGAGGACTTCGGCAAGCTCCCCTGTCTCGAGGACGAAGGGGGTTCCCCCGCCGATATAGACGGAGCGAAGGCATTGTATGAGCGGTTTTGCTGCAATAAGTTCCCGTTTTAATGCCTCGAGATAGGCGGGCATGAACTTCCTCGTCTGCGCGATAGGCGCCGTGATGAAGGAGCAGTAGACGCATTTCGTCGGGCAGAACGGCAGAGAGACGAAGAGGTCGACGTTGCCCTCTTTCCGTTCATAGATCCCCTTCTGTCCCTCGAGAACGCGGGCGACGAGGTCGATATTCTCCTCTGAGACGCCCAATTCCCTGAAAAATGCAGAAAATTCCCCCGTCTTTTCGGTCTGCGCATAGGCGAGACGGGTCGGGCGGATGCCCGTGAGAGATCCCCACGGCAATTTTCTGTGATAAAATTCGGACAGAACTCTGTAGAGAGCGAGCTTTGCGTACCGCTTGAGAAGGCTCTTGTGTCCGAGTTCGTCCGTGCTGCCGTCCCTGTCCGAAAAGACATGCTCCCGCTCGCAAAGGCGGACGGTATTTTCGAACACGCCGTCCCTGCAGACGGTCGTCTGCGCGATGTCGAGGCGGTCGGCGCCGTCGAAGAGACGGACGACGTCCATCAGTTCAGGCTCTAACCATTGCGGGGAAACTGTCATCATAGAAAATACCTGTTGTGTGTTTTTTCGAAGTTGAGATCGGTGTTGTCGCCGTGCCCGGGAAAGACCTTGCAATCGCCGAGCGAAGAGAGTTTTTTGAGACTTTTTTGAAGGTCCTCATCGCTCCCCGTGGGAAGATCCGTCCTTCCGACGTCCCCGCGGAAGAGGGTGTCGCCGCTGAAGAGGGCGCGTTCCGTGTCCGATTCGGGGGCAGATGCGGACGAAAAAAGGTAACATGCGCTGCCAAAAGTGTGACCCGGGGTCGAAAAAACGCGGATACGCAGTCCGCAAAGCTCCAAAATTTCCCCGTCATGGACGGTAAAATCGATCATAAATGGGGAAATTTGCCCTTCCCCGAACTCTTTTGCGAGGTTATGAAAAAGGGCAAGATCTTCCTCACCCTTCAAAATTCCGACCACAGCTCCCATTTTTTGAAATTCGGAGACGCCGCCGATGTGATCGAAGTGTCCGTGCGTCAAGAGCACATATCTTACCTGCAGCCCAAGTCTTTGCGCCTCTGAAACGGCTCGCGGCTGGGCGGGATCGACGGCGACGGCATGGACTCCGTCCTCTGTCACAAAGTAGGTATTCGCCGCAAATCCGTGCGGCAAGAGCTTGTAGATCTGCATTTCAGTTCGTCGTCCTGCGGACACCGAGGATCTTCTCCTTGGCGGAGAGACGGTTGATGAGCACTTCGATGTCCTGTTTGCTCAAGAGCGAGACAGTCACTTCCACGATGGCGTCCCCGCTCTTGTCGTACCGTCCGTTGATGGATGTGAGGGAAAGTTTCATGTCGGCAAGCACGGTGGAGATCGCCGCGAGCGCCGCGCCCTGTTCTTCCGCCGTGACGATGAGTCCCGCCTTGAACCGTGCGTCCTGCACCCTCTCCCCCGTCCACTCGGCGGGCTGGAGACGGTCGGGGTCGGCGTTCTTGAGGTTGGGACAGTCGCATCTGTGGATGACGATGCCTCTGCCGCGCGTCACGAAGCCGACGATGTCGTCCCCGGGGACGGGCGAACAGCAGCCCGCAAAGGAGACGAGAAGTCCCGTCATGCCCTTGATCGTGACCGTTCCCGTCGCATGCCTCTCCTTGAAGGGCTGCAGAACGGGCGTGGGTACTTCCTTTCTGAAATAGTCGACGAGCTTGAAAAAGACTTGGTTGACGGAGACGGCGCCGAATCCGATCGCCGAGAACATTTCATCCTGCGTGTCGAAGGAATACTTCTCGGAGACCTTCTTGAAGCTGTCGGGCGTCAGGATCTCGGAGAGCTGGTACCCCTTCCGCTTGGCGGCTTCTTCGAGCATCGTCTTTCCGAGCTTGATGTTGTCCTCCCGCATCGCCTTGCGGAAGAATGCCTTGATCTTCGCCTTCGCCGAGGGCGATTTGACGAATTTGAGCCAGTCGCGGGACGGACCCTTGCTCGTGGGGCTTGTGATGATCTCGACGACGTCGCCGAGTTCCAGAACGGAGTCGAGGGGCACGATCTTGCCGTTGACCTTCGCGCCCGTACAGCGGTTGCCGACCTCGGAGTGGATGGCGTACGCAAAGTCCACGGGGGTGGCGTTTTCGGGAAGGGAAATGACCTTGCTCTGCGGGGTGAACACGAGCAGTTCGTTGGAATACAGCTCCTCTTTGACGCTGTTCATGAACTCCTTGGAGTCACGGAATCCCCCCTGCAGGTCCATCATCTCGCGGATCCACGAGATCCTCTGGTCGAGCTTGGTCTCGCTGTCGCGGTTCTCCTTGTACTTCCAGTGGGCGGCGATACCGTATTCCGCCGTGCGGTGCATCTCCTCGGTCCTGATCTGGATCTCGAAAGGCTGCCCGAAGTTCGTGACGACGGTCGTGTGGAGCGATTGATACAGGTTGGGCTTGGGCGTCGCGATGTAGTCCTTGATCCGCCCGGGGACGGGCTTCCACTTCTTGTGGATCTTGCCGAGGACTTCATAGCATTCGTCCACGCTGCCGACGATGACGCGGACCGCCGTCAGATCGTAGATCTGGTCGAGCGTCCTGTCCTTGGTCTTCATCTTCTTATAGATGGAATAGAAATGCTTGGGGCGCCCGAACACTTCGCCCGAAATATTCGATTCGACAAGGATCTCCTTGATCTCCTCGACGACGAAATCGACGAAACGATGGCGCTCTTCCAACTTCTGATGGATATTCTCGACGAGAAATTCAAACGCTTCGGGGTCGAGGTATTTGAGGCAGAGGTCCTCGAGTTCGCACTTCACCTGACTGATACCGAGCCTGCCCGCGATGGGTGCGTAGATGTCGAGGGTCTCCTTCGCCATCTTCTGCTGGCGTTCCTTGGAGAGGAAGTTGAGGGAGCGCATGTTGTGAAGGCGGTCGGCAAGTTTGATGATGATGACGCGGATATCCTTCGCCATCGCGATGAAGATCTTGCGGAAATTTTCCGCCTCTTCCTCTTCCTGCGACTTAAAGACGATCTTGTCGAGCTTTGTGACGCCCGAGACGAGGGTCAGGACTTCTTCCCCGAACTCGCGGCTGATGTCCTCTTCCGTGGCGGGCGTATCCTCGATGACGTCATGCAGAAGGGCGCCCGCGACGGTCGCGGCGTCCAGTCCTAAATCGACGAGGATCTCCGCAACGGCGCAGGGATGGATGAAATAGGGTTCGCCCGAGGCGCGTTTTTGGCTCTTGTGGGCTTTGGCGGCAAAATCATAGGCGCGGAGCAGCATATCTCTGTCTCCGCCGCTATAATATTCATAGATCTTCATGAGGATGGGTTCCATATCATTCCCCCTTCATGCGGACAGCCGCCGTATAGATGGATGAATCGTTGAGGTCCTTCTTCTCCCCGCGGATGATGTGCACTTCGCCGCCGCCGAGGACGATGAGACCGAGTTCTTCGAACACGGAGAGCGCAAAGAGGAGCTGTTTTTCGCCGAAGCCGAGTCCCCTTCCGAACGCCGCCGCTTCCGCGAGCGTGTCCCCTTTCAGATGTGCCGTCCGCACCGCCGCGAAGATCTTCAGGAGTTCCTCGCGCCTCACTTCGCTCTTCTTGAGCGCTTCATAGCCGCAGATCTCCCCGTTATAGTAGACCTTTGCGCCGCCCGTCACGCACGGAGACCCCGCGGGCGCATCGAGGTAGACGACTTCTCGGTAGGCGGAGAGGTCGCACCCGTCCTCGGGCGCATACAGCACGGTGTTGCCGACATTGGGCGAGGAGAGACGGAAGACGTCCACGGGAAGTCCCTGCAATGCGGGGAAGGCGCGGAGCGTGTCCCGCGAGAAGTACACCGCGGCAAGCCCGTAGGCGCATGCCCGCAGTCTGTCCGAGAGCAATTCGTTCAGCTCTTCCGTGTTCATCGCCATCCCCGCGGGGGGAACGCCGAGGGCATGGAGCTGCCCTTCAAAGGCGTCAAGCTCCACTTCCCTGCCGCTCTTGCCGTCTGCGAGGACGGCGCGGACAAAGCCCTTCAGATATTCCCTGCCGCGGAACATCGAGAGGTTGTATTCATAGACGATCGTCTTTCTGACGTCGCTCCGTAGCAATTTGAGGTCCTTGATCCCGCTGAAATACATGAAGGACATCCCGCCCAAGGGGAAGGAGAGATGGGGCGAGGAGAGCTTGACGGGTGCCGCTTCCACTCTGCCCGCCTGCACGGCAAAGAGCGGTCTCTTGTTGCCGATGCCGAAGGGTTCCAGCCGTTCCAGTTCATGGGCGAGGAGCTGCGGGTCCTCCTGCGCCGTACAGACGGGAAGAGTCGGTTCGAAGTCCTCCCGCGCGTAATTGGCTGCGATGTATTCGTTGAGCGCGTCCTTGAGGTGTTCGAAATTCTCCTCTTTGACGTTGATGCCCGCGGCTTGCGCGTGTCCGCCGAATTCCTCGATCCACTCCGAGCAAGCCTTGAGCGCCTCGAAGATGTTGACGGCTTCGATGCTCCTCGCGCTTCCCTTGAGCATTCCGCCGTTCTTGACGAAGAGCAGGGCGGGGCGGGAAAATTCCTCGGCGATGCGGGCGGCGACGATGCCGACAAAGCCCGCATTCCAGTCCTCTCCCGCGAGCATGACGACGCTGCCGTATGCCCCCTCTTCCCGTATCCGTGCGGAAGCCTGCGCGTACAGTTCGTCACAGCAGCGCTGCCGTTCGGCGTTGTATAAGTTGAGCTTTTCCACGAGGGGGACGATCTCCGTCTCGTCCTGCGTGGTGAAGAGGCGGAGCGCTGCCTTTGCGTCCCCCATTCTCCCCGCGGCGTTGATGCGGGGCGCGATGGTGAAGGCGAGCGTCTGCGCCGTGATCTCGGACGTCTTTGAGAGCAGTTCCCGAAAGGCGGGACGGGGATCTTTTTGGATCAGTTTGAGTCCCTCCGCCACGATGTCGCGGTTCTCGCCGAGGAGCGGGACACTGTCCGCCACGGTCGAAAGAGCGGCAAAATCGAGATATGCGTACGCTTTTTCGCCGAGGAGCGCACAGGCGAGCTTGAAGGCGACGCCCGCGCCGCAGAGGTTGTCGTACGGGTAATCGTCGTGCAGTTTTGGATTGACGACGATGCAGTCGGGGAGACGTTCGGGCAGTTCGTGGTGGTCGGTGACGATGACGTACGCCCCCTGCTCCTTGATGTATTCCACTTCGTCGGCGTTGGAGATGCCGCAGTCGACGGTGACGATGAGGTCGGGCAGGCATTCGTCGAAGATCTGGTCGATGGCGGAAATGCTCATGCCGTACCCTTCCGCCCGCTCGGGCACATAGAGATAGGGTTCGATGCCGAACGTCCGCAGCGCCCTCGAGAGAATGGCGCATGCACCGATCCCGTCCGCGTCGTAATCGCCGAACACGGCGACGCTCCACCCCTCGTCCCGCGCCCGCGTGAGGAGCGCGACGGCTTCCTTCATGCCCTGCATGAGGAAGGGCGACAGAAAGCGATCCTTCCCGGGGGCGAGGAAGGAGAGCATCTTCTCCTCGGTATCCATGCCGCGGGCATAGAGAAGGCTCGCCGTCGTCTCGGTGAGAGACAGCTTCCTTGCAAGCCCCCTTACGGTATTCAGTTGTTCGGGAGAAAATTCATACTCCCGCACAAGTCTCTTCATACTCTTTCCCGAGCGAATGCCGCCGATTACACAAAACGGCGGGAAAGCTCCCGCCGCTTGATACCTTTGTACTTTACTTGTCGGTCTTTTTCTCTTTGCCGACGTACTTGAATTTGTTGCCGCGCGAGAGTTTGTCGAATGCCCGCTTGACGTGAACGTGGATCGCGGGACCGACAATCAGCGAGGAATACACGGGCGCCACGACGCCGATGAGGAGCGGCAGCGCCAATGCTCTGACTCCCGCAGTCGCAAGCCCGCCCGTGAGCGCGAGGACGACTACGACGATGCCCGCAAGCACGAGCGTCCATTTCCATGCGCTCTGATAGACGGTCGCGACGGAAGTTTCCGCATCGAGGGGCGTCTGGGACTCCTTCTTGAGGGAGCGGAGCTTGATGCAATGGACGAGCCAGAACACGAGGGACAGGAGCGCCGCGAAGGCTGCGTACCACACGGGCGCCGCGCCGTAGACGGGGATCCGCGCGATCGCGAGGAGCGCGAGGGTAAAGAGCGCGTCATGCACGGAGAGGACAAGCCCTGTCAGCGCACAGCCGACGCCGAAGCGGAATCCGACATAGACGAGCGCGACGACGACGCCGACGGCGATCGCTCCGCGCCAGAGATGCCCCGTTCCCGACACAAGGCTCTCGCTGTGCCAAGCCGTGTAGATCTCGGCATGTTCGGCAGAGAGACCCGTATCCGCCGCGATCTTTGCGGCAAGGTCGGTCTTGACTTTCTCCTGTTTCTCGGCGGAGATCTCTTCGGTGAAGGTGTAGTTGAACGAAGCCATGTCGGCTCCCCCCGAGACGCCCGTCGCCTTCTTCATGTCGCAGACGGAGAGTCCGTTGCTCTCAAACACGTCCTCGCAGTAGCCCTCGAGCTTGTCCTGCAATTCTTCGCTGTTTTCGACGACGACATTGTACTTGACTTCGAACTGCGTATTTTCGGGACGGTCCGACACCGTATTGAAGCCGAGCAGAGCCATCAGGATGATGCCTGCGATGATGACGACCGCGGAGACCGCGAGCCAAATGGGGAGACGTTTCCAAGGCTGGAACTTATTCATCTTCCGTTTCCTCCCTCTTGAAGTTGCAGAAGGCGCCCTTTTTGGGAGTGTATGCCATGAGGATCGCCCAGTTGAAGCGGTTCACGAGGAGCGTCCCGAGTCCCGAGAACACGGCGGTAAGCCCGACGAGGAACCCGAACGAACTCAACGGGGACAGCGCCACGAAGAAGGTGAAGAATCCCGCGAGCGCGACGACGATGTGCAGATCGAAGAGATTCCAGAAGCACTTCGAATACCCCGTCTTGACGGAAGAGACCATCGTCTTGCCCGTCGCGTATTCCTCTTTCGCCTTCTCGAAGGTGACAACGTCGGAGACGCTGAGGAGCACGGAAGTGAACAGGAAGGCGACGAAGGTCTCGACGCTCAACGTGAGGAACGGGATCGCCCAGACGCAGAGCACGGTCGCGCACAGGAAGAGCAGATAGGTGTAGAGGTGCACAAAGCCCAAAAGGTGATAGCGCACGAAAAAGAACACGAGCATCGCGAGCGCGAGGACGCCGTAGACGATGTACAGCCACATGAGGGAATTTTCCCCGTACATGGCGTGATAGTTCATGGTGTCCCCCACCGTGAAGGAAAGTTCCGTCCGGGTGCCGTTGAGCGCCGTGTCGATGAGGACCGCCGAGGACTTTGCGGAGATGTCCGTAAAGCTCGAATTGGAGATGTAGAGGCTGTCCTGATCGATCTTTTCGCTGACGGAGAGCTGCAATGCGTCATTTTCGCCGACACGGAAGAAGGCAGTCGCGGAAGCATCCGCAGCGCCGTCCGTAGCCTTTGCAAGGGCTTCCCTGCCCTTCTTTGTGAAGTCGATGACGACATAGCTCGTGCCGTCCGCTCCCGCTCTCGAATAGGCGCCCTTGACGTAATCCTTGATGGTCTCCGTCGCGCGGGCGGGCATGATCGTCGTTGCGCTCGACGAATCGGACCCGTACTTCACGGTGAATTCGCCCGTATAGGAGAGCGTCGTGAATGCCGCCGTGTCGCTTTGGGGAACGAACACGCGCACGGCATATCCGTCAAACACGCTGACGCGGACGTCCTCGAGGTGGAGAGAGGTGTACCGTTCCGTGAAGAGATCCACGGCGCTCTGGAACTGCGTCTCGAAGTCCTCGTCGGGCTTGCCGTCCTTCAGCTTGATCTTTTCGGTATCGAAATAGAGGTTGCCGACTTTCTCGTACTGTTCCTCGTATTCCGCCTTTTCGTCATCCGTCATATTCAGGAGAGACGTATCATGCTCCTCTGCGGAGATGACGCCCTCGGGATAATAGACTGCGGTGTAGCCGCCGCCCAGATATCTGCCGCTCATGTCCTCGGCTCCGCCGTAGCGCATGCCGAGATCCGCGTCTTTCTCCGTCATGGTGAGAATGGAATTATAGGTATCCGTCCCGTTCGGCAAATCAAACGAGACGAAGCATATAAAACACAGCGCGGCGATCAGCAGCGACATAAGCGTCAGACAAATTGCCGATTTAACTTTGCTCATTGCCTCCTCCTATCTGAAACGCGGGCATAGCCCGCCCGAAAAATTCCCTTGGGAAATTCCGCTATCTATCATTATATATAAAATGCGCAACATCGTCAAGCCGAATTGCAAGCATTTTCTCAAATTTCGTCTAAATTTCTTTGATTTTGCGCATGGCAAGCACGCGCATGGCGCACTCGATGCGCTTTTTCATCATGGCGCAGGTGATTTCGTACGGCTCGTTGACGTCGCCGTTGAAATGGTAGTTGTTGGCGCTGCACCCGCCCGAACAGATGAACTTCGCAAAGCAGCCCTCGCACTTCTTGCGCGTGAAGAGGCAGTTGTCTGCGAATTGCGCACGGAGAACGGGGTCGAGCGTCCCCTCGAACACGTTTCCCATCTTCCATTTCGGGTCCCCCGCAAACTGGTGGCAGGGATAGATGTCGCCGCTCGGGACGACGGAGAAATATTCATTCCCCGCGCCGCATGCGGAGACTCTCTTTTCGAGGCAGGGTCCCCCCTCGAGGTCGACGTTGAAGTGGAAGAAGTTGAATCCCTTCCCCTCCGCTTCCCGCTTCACATACTCGTCGCAGAGAACTTCGTATTCCCTTTCGATCTGCGGAAGATGCTCCTCTTTGATCTCGAGGTCGGGAATGTCCGTGACGACGGGTTCCACCGAGAGGGAATCGAATCCCTGATCGGCGAGGAAGAGGACGTCCTTGGAAAAGTCGAGGTTTTTCGCCGTGAAGGTGCCGCGGACATAGTAATGCTTGTCCCCTCTCGCGCGGACGAACTTCTTGATCTTCTCGATGACGGCGTCGAAGCTGCCCTTGCCGTTCACCGTCTTGCGGACGGCGTCGTTGACTTCCTTTCTGCCGTCGAGGGACAGGACGACGTTCTCCATCTCTTCGTTGAAGAACCGGATCGTCTCGTCGTCGAGGAGAAGGGCGTTCGTCGTCGTCGTGAAGAGAAAGCGCTTGCCGCGCTTTGCCGCTTCCTCTTTGGCGTAATAGACGGTCTGCTTGATGACGGGAAGGTTCATGAGCGGTTCGCCGCCGAAGAAGTCCACTTCGAGCACCTTGCGCTTTCCGCTCTTTTCGAGCAGGAAGTCGATCGCCGCCTTCGCCGTCGCGAAGGACATCATCTCCCGCGCGGCATGGTAAGCGCCCTCGTCCGCAAAGCAATACTTGCAGCGAAGGTTGCAGTCGTGACAGATGTGAAGGCAGAGCGCCTTGACCTCGTGGGACTTGATGGGACGGGCGGACGTTTCGGGCGCACCGAGAAGTCCCTCTTCCTTGAGAGACAGGATCTCCTTGAGTTCTTCGTCGGTAAGTTCGATCGCCTCTCCCGAGAGATACTTCGCCGTCCTCTCGTCGCAGGCGTGCAGGCTGCCGCTGCCCGTATCATAGACGTAATGGTCGCTGTGATAACTGAAAACGTGGATCATAATACCGAAAAAAGCGACGCGACGCGCCGCTTTTATGTTGTTCGCGTATGCTTATTTCTGCTCGTCGATCTTCTGCTCTCTCGTGATACGCTCGCAGGACTGGTTGCCTACCGTGCAGCTCGTTTTGCAGGCGGACTGGCAAGTGCTTCTGCATTCGCCGCAACCCGTGACTTTCTTCTCGGCGGGTTTCGCTATCGTCTTGATCATGGAAATTTCCTCTCTTTCTGGGTTTTTCACCATTATACAACCTTATGGGGAAATTTGCAAGTATTTTTTCACGCTTTCCGCAATTTCGCGCCGAGAAGTCCGCCCGCGCCGCCGAGAATGGCGCAGACGGCAAGCTCGAGCACAAAAAAGCCGTCGATGTGAAACCCGCCGCCGATCGCGGCGAAGAGGAGAAGGGTCAGGACCGTGAACGAGACGCCCGCGCCGATCCCCTTGGGGACCGCCCGCTCGCCGCGGATGAAGAGCGCACAGGACAGGAACGCCGCGACGCATTTCACGCACCAGCCGATCGCCGTGACGGTCGTCTGCGGCAGGACGAACTGTTTGACGAAGATCGCCGCGACCGCAAGCGCGGTGAGGGAAAAGATCGTCCCGAAGAGCGCCGCAAGCGCGATCTGCTTTGCCGTTTTCAGCGCAAATTCTCTTTCCATAGAAAAAACCTCCGCACACCGTAAGGTATGCGGAGAAAATTTCTCTTATTCCTGCTTTTCTTCGGGCTGTTCCTCGGTCGGCTCTTCGGAAGGCTCTTCCGTCGCCTCGGTCGGCTCTGCCGTTCCCCCGTTCTTTGCGGCGTTCTTCGCCGCGAGCTTCGCTTCCTTTTCCTGCTTTCTGCGAAGTTCGGCTTCCTCGCGGGCGAGCTGGGTGGGACCCTTTGCGTCCGTCTCATAGATGCACTCTTTCATGAGCTTGATGCGGGACTTGCCCGATTCCTCGCTGCCCGTCTCGAGCACGACGGTGTTGTCGTCGCAGACTTCCACGACGATGCCGCAGATGCCGCCGCGGGACGTCACCTTGTTGCCGGGCTTGATCGCCTCGATGGACTCGGCATATTCCTTCTCGCCCGACTTGTTCTTTCTCCCCGAGAGGAAGAACCATGCGATGATCATGATAAAGACGGCTGCGATGATGATAATAAAGCCCCAGTTGAACGGCTCTTTTTCCTTATCGGCATTCGGATCCGCCGTCTGGTTGGGGTCCGCCGTTCCCTGCTGCTGCGCATCATCCGTTTCGCCTTCGAGCATCTCTGCCGCGAGCGATTCGCTGTGAACGAGCTTATAAGTTTCAGAAAGTTTGAGTTCCATTCTCGTCTCCTTTTTCTCTATCATACTCTTTCGGGACAAATTTGGCAAGCGTTTTCGCGCCGCTTTTTTCCTTTCACAGGAATTTCACGCGCGGTTTATGTCGTTTCTTCGCCCTGTTTCTCGTAAAATGCCTTGACGAAGTCCTTGAGATACCCGTGCAGGATGGCTTCCCGAAGTCCCCGCATGAGGGAATGCAGATAGGCGATGTTGTGGAGAGAGAGCAGCATGCCCCCCATCATCTCCCCCACGTTGACGACATGGCGAAGGTAAGCCTTTGTGTAATTGCGGCAGGTGTAGCAGCCGCAGTCGGGGTCGAGGGGGGTGAAGTCCTCTCTGTACTTCCCGTTGCGGACGACGACCTTCCCCCGCGAGGTGAGCGCCGTTCCGTTGCGGGCGACGCGGGTCGCGAGGACGCAGTCGAACATGTCGACGCCGCGGAGCACTCCCTCGACGAGACAGTCGGGAGAGCCGACGCCCATGAGGTAGCGGGGAACGTCCGTCGGAAGCATCGGCTGCAGGAAGTCCAAAAGTTCATACATGAGCGGTTTGGGTTCCCCCACCGAGAGTCCGCCGATCGCGATGCCGTGCTTGACGAAGGGAAGGCAGCGTTTGAGGCTCTCTTC
Organism: uncultured Clostridia bacterium; assembly: GCA_947626935.1. Lineage (GTDB taxonomy): Bacteria > Bacillota > Clostridia > Christensenellales > Borkfalkiaceae > Gallimonas. The sequence goes on from CANQUD010000015.1 coordinate 41,589, forward strand.
CCGCAGGTCCCTGAAGAAGTTCCCCTGTACGATGGGAAAGAGCGCCTGCTGCGGCTTGTCGTGCGCCAGATAGCAGCGTTCGAGCCATTTCGACGTGCGCTCCATCGCCGCCCTCGCCTGTTCGTGTGTGTAGCCGTATTCCGAACACTGGTCGAACGCCATCATGATGTCCGAGCCGAGGTTGTGCTGGATCTCCACCGCTTTTTCGGGGGTGAAGGTGTGATAACTTCCGTCCACATGGGAAGAGAAGGTCACGCCGTCGTCGGTGATCTTGTTGAGCTTGGCGAGGGAAAAGACCTGAAATCCGCCGCTGTCGGTGAGGATGGGTCTGTCCCAGTTCATGAACTTGTGCAGTCCGCCCGCGCGGGCGATGAGTTCGTCCCCGGGACGCATGTAGAGGTGATAGGTGTTGGAGAGGATGATCTGCGAGCCGATCTCCTTGAGGTCGCGCGGGAGCATGCCTTTGACGGTCGCTTGCGTGCCGACGGGCATGTAGACGGGCGTTTCGATGTCGCCGTGGGGAGTATGGAATACCCCCGCTCTCGCCCCCGTCTCGGGGTCTGTCTTTTGCAGTTCAAAGGAAAAATATTCGTTGTTCATGAGTCACGGTTTGATGTTGGATTTTGAATGAAAATGCGATGATGGTCCGCCTGCGCGAGGGGAAGCGATCCCCCCCATTCGTCACGGCTTCGCCGTGCCACCTTCCCCCCGTGGGGGGTCAGGTCAAAGCCTACCCCTTTGGGGGGAGGCTCCCGCATAGCGGGTGGTGGGGGGGATTCACGCCATTTCGCGTCTTTTTTGCGGAGACCTCAAGGGGGAGCCAAGACGCTTGCTCGCCGCCCTGCGGCGAGACGGAAGGGGTGTCATTCTGATCTCCCCGCCACAATTTTCAATTCTCAATTTTCAATTTTCAATTATAAGAACAAGCATGCGTCGCCGAAAGAGAAAAAGCGATACCTCTCCCCAACCGCGATCCTGTAAATTTCCAGCACTTCCTCGCGGGAGCAGAGACAGCTGACGAGCATCAGAAGCGTGCTCTCGGGCAGGTGGAAGTTGGTGATGAGGGCATCCACACACTTCATGCGATAGGGCGGATAGAGAAAGATGGACGTGTCTCCGCTGCCCGCCCGCACCGTTCCGTCGGGCGCGGCGACGGTCTCGAGGGTACGGACGGATGTCGTGCCGACGCAGATGACCCTTCTCCCCTCTCTCTTCGCGGCGTTGATCTTGGCTGCCGCCTCTTCGCTCACTTCGTAATATTCGCTGTGCATGACGTGGTTTTCCACATCGTCCACCTTGACGGGGCGGAAGGTCCCCAGTCCTACATGGAGCAGGACTTCGACGACTTCCACGCCCATGTCTTTGATTTTTCGGAGCAGTCCCTCGGTGAAGTGAAGTCCCGCCGTGGGCGCCGCCGCCGAGCCGTTCTCGCGGGAATACACCGTCTGATACCGTTCGGGATCCTTGAGTTTTTCGTGGATATAGGGGGGCAAGGGCATGCTCCCCGCGCGGGAGAGAACGTCCTCAAACGCCCCCTCGTACTCAAAGGCGACGTGACGTTCCCCCGTCTCCGTGACGGAGACGATCTCGAGGGAAAGCTCATCGTTGACGCGGAGTCTGACCCCCGTCCTGCACTTTTTGCCGGGGCGGACGAGGCATTCCCAAGTATTGAGGTCGAGCCGCTTCAGGAGCAGAACTTCGACCTTTGCGCCGTGCTCTGTCCTCGCAAAGAGGCGGGCGGGAAGGACGCGGGTGCGGTTGACGACGAGGACGTCCCCCCGTTTGAGGTAGTCGGTGATGTCGCGGAAGATACGGTGTTCGACCGCCTTCGTGTCGCGATGATAGACAAGGAGCCGTGCGCTGTCCCGCGGTTCGGCGGGCGTCTGCGCGATCAGCTCCTCCGGAAGATCGTAATAAAAATCGGAAGTTTTCATAGATGTTGAAATCAACACGCCGCTTTTGACCGCGGCAACGTGGTGACGGCGGTGGGCATCTCGCTGCCCCTTTTAGGGGAAGTCCCCGAGCTTGCGAGGGGAAAGGGGTTTCAAAACCCCTCTGTCACTCGCGTTG
>CANQUD010000016.1 GCA_947626935.1 uncultured Clostridia bacterium
TAGACTATCTCCATGACGGCCTCCTGCACTGATTTTTTTCTTTCCCACCCTGTCTCATATGTTTGACAAACCTACATTTCGGAAAAAATGGAAGAAAAAAGAACTTTACGGGAACTCCGCGTCGGCATTGGACTTTCGATTGCCGACGTCGCCAATGCGCTGGGCGTGAGCGTACAGGCGGTATCCAACTACGAGCACGGGATCCGCTCGATCAACATCGAGCAAGTACTGATCCTCGCAGAACTCTTTGGGGAACCTGCCGAATCTATTATAAAGGCGCAGCTCAATAGTCGCTACGCCCGAGAAGATAGTCGGCAGTAACGCCGAAAAAATCGCATAATTTCACAAGGATAGCAAAGGAAGGCTCCCTGATAGCAAGTTCATAATTCGTGTATGCACTACGCGTAATTCCCAGTGCTTCGGCAACAACTTGCGAAGAAAGATGCTTTTCTGCCCGTAGATCCCGCAATCGTTTCGAGAAAATACTCATAATTTTATTTTAACACAAATTGTGTAAAAATGCTTGACTTTACACATCTCGTGTCGTATAATCAAAATGACACATATCGTGTAATGGAGGAATCTATGAACAAGGCAGAACAAGAGAGAACATGGCGGGCTTTCCGAAAAGCTTTCATCCAGAGCAACAAGCACTGGGAATACAACGGGCAAGCATTTGAGACGAGGGTAGAGATCTACCATTCCAACGTGTACATCTCGGCGTTTTTGGAAAGCCGTGCAAACAGCGTTACCGCGCGGCTCCACATCGGAAGAGCATTCCGTGAGATCGTAGACGTCGATGGACCGCAAAAGATCTTTTGCGGAGCGGAGAGCATGTTCTCCGCGCTCGAATATCTTGCGGACTGTTATCTGCAGACGATCGGACGGATCCGCGACCTTGAGCAAGAAGCGCTGAAACAGATCGCGCCAAGGATCGCACCCGAGGCGTTTGAGAAGATCTTCAACGATATTGACCAAGAATTTGCTTAAAATAATTCATCGGAGATAAAAAATGGAGAAAAAAGTTTGCCCGTGCCGCACATGTAAGCAAGCGGCGGAATGTAACTGGACCTGTGACGCTCTCAGTAGCTGGGCAGAGGACAAGACCTTTACAGAGGTAGCGGATGAGTTCATCGCTGCCTATAACCGTGCCGCCAAGGAGCAGCGCATGCGCAGGAGAAAACGGGCATGAAGATCAACATATATGATTTCAGCGGACGTTTTTGGGGCGGGATCTTCTCGCAATTCAGCAAGAAGTACTATAATGACGCCATTGTAATGCAACGCTGGGTCGAAGCGAAAGTCACAGAGCGCAAGGCGGATTGTTACGAGACGCCGATGTATCATGCGGGCGAAGGGTATATCAGCTATATCCTAAATATCCCGAAGCCATTGCCGCTTGTCTGTACGGGGACGATCATTTTGCGCCGCATGAGCAAGAACCGCTACCGTGCGGCTATGGATAACGGGACCGCTGTACGGATCGAGACATTCGCTACCCTCAAGGAACTGGAGTTATACTGCGAAAAATTCTTTGCATGACGTCGCCGTTTCCCCGCATAGAGGGACGGAAGATCTTCCGATCCGCTTGGGGTTCGAAGTCGCTATCCCCGTCGACGGGGACAAGACGACGTCGGAAAGGAGAAGGCAATGATAAAAAGGTATCACAAATGTGTCTGCTGCGGGAAGTTCATGCGCTGCGTCCATGAAGAATGGGCGGGGAGCGGAACACTGCTTCATTATATGTGCAAGTGTGGCGGATATGAAATCGTGAGCAAATGAGCGCTACGGCTCTGAAGCGGCACGGCAAAGATCTCAAATGACCTCTCAGAGGCAAAATCAGAAAAAGGACAAGTCATTTCCTCGGTATTTTCAGGGATAAAAACGTGAAATCATGGCACAAACGGCTTCGGTAAAATCGAATATTCCCAGCGAATCGGTCGGGTATCTCCGTATTCCTTATCCGTATGACCCGCGGTTCAAAGAGATGACGAACGCAGAGAAGAAACTCTATGCGCTCGTCTTTTCGCGCACCGCGCTCAAGGACAAGCCCGATGCCGTCTGCCGCGCATCGTACAGCGATCTCATGGCGCCGCTCGGCATCGGCTCAAGAAGTACGCCGTCCGTGTGCTTGGAGCGTCTGATCGAGAAAGGACTGATCGAGCGTCACAAGCATTTCCACGCCAAGACAGAATATAGAGCGATCGATGCGGATCCGAAAGCGCCCGTCATGGAAATGGAGCTGTACTTCAAGACGGCTGAGTTTGCCGTTCCTCGCGAGAACTGTAAACGTCGGCTCCGTGATTCCGAGTCGCTTATCTTGGCGCTCATCGCCACGCACACAAAGAACCCGCAAGCCAAATGTTTTACAGGCTCCGTAAGCCAGATCGCAGGGATGATCGACGTCTGCGAAAAGACGGTCCGCATGGCGCTGGATGTTCTCATAAGCGCGAGGCTCATCCGTTGTCAGGAACGTTACCGCGGATTCCGCTATACGAAGGTGCTGCATTTGAGGGCAAATAAATCGATCGTCCGTACAATGCGCCATAAACGCGGCAGGAGAGCCGCAGAGCCGAAGGAGCGTCGGACCGAACAGGAGATCGCTCACGACATGCGCACAACAAGAGACCGATTCTACGCGGCGCTCAGGTGGAACGCGGAGAGGAAAGCGGATAGCTGCCGCAGGCGGCTCGAGCTGGATGAGCGCTATTGTAAGCTTCAGAAGGAGATGCGGGCGTTGGATCCAAAAATCGCCCGCGCCGAGCTTGCAGAGGAGAGAGGGGACCGTACGGGTGAAAGCGATAGGCTTCGGGATGAGCAAGCCATGCTCAAGGCGCAGATGCTTGCGATCATGGCAGAGATAGGAATATCTCCGCCCGATCTCGATCCAAGTACATATTGCAGATGCAAAAAATGCAGCGACACGGGTTTCCTGCCAAACGGGAAGGCGTGCGACTGCTACACCGCATCGGAGGAGGATGACGAGAGGAACTGAATGAATTGAGGAGAGCGGTCGATCGCTCTTTTCGGCGTTGCCGAATTTGTGCTGATCCCTGTCTGGCATCGATGTCGGACGGGGAAATTTTTTTGCCGCGAAAACTCGGAAAAAACTGTACTTTGACTGTTCGATTATTTCAAAATCAAAGTACAAAAATTTCCAAGTTCATTCCTATCTATATATCAACCCTTTTAACAAGAAAAGACGGGCGAGCCACGAGAAGTGGCTTCGCCCGTGGGGCGACTACGTCGCTTCATAGCGACAAGCCCGCCTATGCACATTTGCGAAAAAAGCGGAAGGGCGCTGCCCTTACCCCGTATTCAGAATTTTTTATAAGGCAGGGCTACGCCCTGACCCAATTTGAAATACAACAAGGGCAAACGGTATCCGCTCAAACACAAGGCAAGCCTTGAACATTTGAGCGGATACACGTTGCCCTGTTGTCAAATTTCCAATAAGAAATTATGTGCGGCGCCGACATCTCTGTTTTGCTCTCGCCAAAAGATCCTCGAGGAGATCGGTATGATGATCCCCGTCGACGGGGAATTTTCCCTCGAGCACGGCACGGATCGGAAGATCCTCGGTCCCCGCCGAAAGGGATATCTTCCTCGAGGAGAGGATTTCAACAAAATTTTCTTAAATTTTTGCGGGGCAAAATTGCGGGGCAGAATTATTCAAAATGGCTTTTTTGACACAAAAACAGGGGTTTTTCACGTAAAAACCCCTGTTTTTGTGGTTGAGGTGACGTGACTTGAACACGCGACCTCTTGGTCCCTAACCAAGCGCGCTACCAAACTGCGCTACACCTCAATAAAAGCATACTCTATTATATTCATCGGACTCCGTTCTGTCAAGCGTTTTCTTTATCCGTGACAAATATTTCTTGACAAAATCCGCAAAATGGGTTACACTTCTCTCGTTGCTCCCGCCCGCCGCCGCATACGTGCCGAAACTTTCCCGCGGGAACCTCAAAGAGGTGCATCCATGTCATTCATCGACGGTTTCCTCGTCGCCTGCTTCTTGTTCTTTGTGGGAAGCGTGCTCGGCTGGTGTCTGGAAGTCCTGTTTCGCCGCATCTGCACCGCCAAACGCTGGATCAACCCCGGCTTTTTGACGGGACCCTATCTCCCGCTCTACGGCTTCGGCGTCGTGGGGCTGTTCGGGATCTCTCTCATCCCCATCGAGACGGGCATGCCGTGGCTCGACGCGATCCTCATCATCCTCATCATGGGCGTCGCGATGACGCTCATCGAGTACATCGCGGGACTCATCTTCATCAAAGGAATGAAGATCAAACTGTGGGACTATTCCGATCGGTGGGGGAATGTGCAGGGCATCATCTGTCCGCTCTTTTCCTTCTTCTGGCTGCTCGTCAGCACCTTTTTCTACTTCGTGATTGACCAGCCCGTCATCGAGGCGGTCGCGTGGTTCGTGCATCATATCGAATTTGCCTTTGTCGTCGGCATCTTCTTCGGCGTGTTCTTTGTGGATCTCGGGCATTCGCTGAACCTCTCCGTCCGCATCAGAAAGTTTGCGGACGAACACGGCATCGTGGTCCATTTCGAGAAGCTCAAGGAGAGCGTCGCGGAGCGCAGAGAGGCGTTGAAGGAGAAAGTCAGCTTCGTCTTTCCCCTGAAATCTCTGTCCGAACTCAAGGAGGATCTGACGCAGGTCATCGAGAAATTCTCCTCGAAAAAGGACGACGACGTCAAGCCGCCGAAACCCTGATTTTTCCTCAAAATTGTGACCTGTGGTGAAAAAAACAAGAAAGTCCGTGACTCCGAAGAGTCACGGACTTTCTATTACACAAAGGAGGTGTATGATCAGATCCTCTTGTCCTCGTGGTAATGCGTGTGGAGGACTTTATGCGCCTTTTCGCTGTTGGGCGTTCCGAAGTATTCGTCGTAGATCGTCTTGATGACGGGCGTCTCATCGGAGCGGCGGTATGTGTTCTTCTTGTCGCTCTTGTAGAGGGCTTCGGCGCGGAGAGACTTCAGGTCGAGGCTGTTGCGGATGCTGTCGGGAAGGGTGGGCTGACCGCCGCCGTTCACGCAGCCGCCGGGGCAAGCCATGATCTCGACGAAATCATAGTGGCGCGTGCCGTTCTTGATCCCCTCGATGATCTCTTTCGCATTCGTGAGACCGCTTGCGACCGCGACTTTGATCTCCTTGCCTGCGACCTTATAGGTCGCTTCCTTGATGGGCTGGGTGCCGCGGACTTCCTTGAAGTCGACGACTTCGAAGGCGCCGTCGAGCATCTTTGCCGCCACGCGGAGCGCCGCTTCCATGACGCCGCCGCTCGCGCCGAAGATCGTGCCGCCGCCCGAGCAAGCCGCGAAGGGATCGTCGAACGCTTCCTCGGGCAGGGAGTTGAAGTCGAGACCCGCCGTCTTGATCATGCGGGCAAGTTCCCTCGTCGTGAGCGCCGTGTCGACCTCGCCGCCCATTTCGGGACGGGTCGTCTCGTACTTCTTCGCCGTGCAGGGAATGACGGAGACGACATAGAGATCCTTGGGATCGATGCCATGCTTTTCGCAATAATATGTCTTGAGGACGCCGCCGAACATCTCCTGCGGGGATTTGCAGGTGGAAAGGTGGGGGATCATCTCGGGATACTTCTGTTCCACGAACTTGACCCAGCCGGGGCAGCAGCTCGTGAACATGGGCATCGTGCCGCCCGTCTGGATGCGGTTGATGAGTTCCGCCGCCTCTTCCATGATCGTGAGGTCTGCCGTGAAGTCCATATTAAAGACTTCGACGTTGCCGAGCCGTCTGATCGCCGCGACCATCTTGCCTTCGACATTCGTGCCGACGGGCAGACCGAAGGCTTCGCCGAGCGTCGCACGGACGGAAGGGGCGGTGAAGAACACGACCTTCTTGGACGGGTCGGAAATGGCTTTCCAGACCTCGTCGACGGTGGTGCGTTCCTTGAGCGCTCCGACGGGGCAGGCGACCACGCATTGCCCGCAGCCGACGCAGACGGAGGACATGAGGTCCATCTCGAATGCGCTGCCGACATGGGCGTTGTACCCTCTGCCGATCGCGCCGATCGCGCCGACTGCCTGTTTGTTGCAGGCTGCGACGCAGCGCATGCAGTTGATGCACTTATCCCTGTCGCGGACGACATAGGGCGCGGAGACGTCGATGGGATGGCGGGTATCGTCGCTTGCGAAATAGTTCGGATCGCAGTTGTACTCGATGGAAAGCCGCTGCAGTTCGCAGTTCCCCGCTCTCTCGCAAGCAAGACATTCCTTCTTGTGCTTTGAAAGCATGAGTTCGAGGGTCATCCGGCGGCTCTTTCTGACTTTTTCGGTATTCGTCTGCACTTCCATGCCTTCGGCGGCGGGATAGACGCAGGCTGCGACAAGCCCGCGCGCCCCTGTCGCTTCCACGAGGCACATGCGGCAGGAACCGACGCAGTTCACGTCCTTCAGGTAGCAGAGAGTGGGGATGACGACGCCCGCCTTTCTCGCAGCGTCGAGAACGGTGGAACCCTCGGGTACGGAAACGGGGATGTTGTTGATTTTCAAATTGATCATGTTAGCCATTTGTTGTCACCTCACTTTCTCTCAACTGCTTTGAACTTGCAGTTGCTCTGGCAGACGCCGCACTTGATGCACTTTGCGGGGTCGATCGCAAAGGAAGCGAGCTTATGACCGGGCGCGACATAGTCCGTCCTCGAGATCGCCGAAACGGGGCAGTTCCTCGAGCAGAGACCGCAGCCGATGCACTTCTCCTTGTCGATCGTGAAGCTGAGGAGCGCCTTGCAGACGCCCGCCGTGCAATGATGGTTGTAGATGTGATCCTCGTATTCCTTTCTGAACTTGTTGAGCGTCGAAAGGACGGGGTTGGGAGCCGACTGACCGAGGGCGCAGAGGGAAGAGGACTTCATGTGCTCGGCGAGCGCTTCGATCTTCTCGATGTCGCCGTCCTCGCCCTTGCCTTCCGTGATCTTGGTGAGCAGGTCGAGAAGCCTTCTCGTGCCGATGCGGCAAGGCGTGCACTTCCCGCACGATTCATCGGCGGTGAATTCGAGGTAGAACTTGGAGATATCGACCATGCAGGTATCTTCGTCGAGGACGATGAGACCGCCCGAACCCATCATGGAGCCGATGGCGACGAGGTTATCGAAGTCGATGGGGGTGTCGATGAGGTCCGCGGGGATGCAGCCGCCCGAAGGACCGCCCGTCTGGGCAGCCTTGAACTTCTTCCCGTTCGGGATACCGCCGCCGATCTCCTCGACGATCTCGCGGAGCGTCGTGCCCATGGGGACCTCGACGAGTCCGACGTTGGTGATCTTTCCGCCGAGCGCAAAGACCTTCGTGCCCTTGGACCGTTCCGTTCCGATGGAGGAATACCACTTCGCACCCTTCATGATGATGGGGTTGATGTTCGCCCACGTCTCGACGTTGTTGAGGATCGTAGGCTTGCCGAAGAGACCCTTGACGGCGGGGAAAGGCGGACGGGGACGGGGTTCGCCGCGGTGACCCTCGATGGAAGTCATGAGCGCGGTCTCCTCGCCGCAGACGAACGCGCCCGCGCCGAGACGGATGTCGATGTCGAAATCAAACCCGAGACCCAGAATGTTCTTGCCGAGAACGCCGTACTTGTGCGCCTGCTCGATCGCGATTTTCAATCTCTGGACGGCGACGGGGTACTCCGCACGGACGTAGATGTAGCCCTGATGTGCGCCGATCGCGTAGCCCGCGATGGTCATGGCTTCGAGCACGCTGTGGGGATCGCCCTCGAGCACGGAGCGGTCCATGAATGCGCCGGGGTCGCCCTCGTCGGCGTTGCAGCAGACATACTTGATGTCGCCCTGCGAAGCCTTCGCAAAGCTCCACTTTCTGCCCGTGGGGAAGCCTGCGCCGCCCCTGCCGCGAAGTCCCGAGTCGAGCACTTCCTTGATGACATCGTCGGGAGTCATGGTGGTGAGGACCTTTTCGATGGCGGAATAGTCGCCCGCGGCGATCGCTTCCTCGATGTCCTCCGCCGCGATCACGCCGCAGTTGCGGAGCGCGATCCGCATTTGTTTTTTATAGAAGGGCGTCTCTGCGAAGGGGGTGATGGAGCCGTCGGGGTGGACGGTATCCTTGTAGAGCAGTTCCTTGACGACTTCGCCGCCCTTGATGAGATGCTGTCTTACGACCGTCTCGACATGTTCGGGCGTCATCTGTGCGTAGAAGGCGCCTTCGGGATAGACGATCATGATGGGACCGAGCGCACAGAGACCGAAGCAGCCCGTCTTGACGACGAGGACGTCGTCGATGCCGAGTTCCTTCATGGTCTTTTCGAGATGCTCGATGACCTGCATGGAGTGGGAGGATGTACAGCCCGTGCCGCCGCAGACGAGGACTTGCTTTCTGTACCCCGTGTGCTTCGCCATCTCTTCGGCTTGTTCCTTCACGAGCCGTCTGACGTCGATGAGTTCCTTTTTGCTTTGACGGATGGCGTCCAGTTCTTTCGTTGTCATTTGGTTGCCTCCTTGTAGGAATCGAGGATCCCCTTGACTTTATCGGGGGTGAGTCTGCCGTAGACCTCTTCGCCGATCATCATGACGGGAGCAAGCCCGCAGGCGCCGACGCAGCGGCAGCTGTCGATGGAGAACAGCCCGTCCTCGGTGCATTCGCCGCACTTGATGCCGAGTTCCTTCTCGACCTCTTCGAGGATCTTATCGGAGCCTTTGACGTAGCAAGCCGTCCCGAGGCACACGCTGATGCGGTTCTTTCCCTTGGGTTTGAGGGAGAACTGCGAGTAGAAGGTGACGACGCCGTACACCTCCGACAGAGAAATGCCCAGTCCTTCGGCGATCTTTTTCTGCACAGACATGGGCAGGTACCCGTAGATGCCTTGCGCTTCCTGCAAAATGTGCATCAGGCAACCGGGCGTTGAGCGGGATGCTTCGATGAGGGCGGAGAGGGCTTTTTCCTGTTCCGCCGTTCCGCATTTCGCTTCACATTGTTCCATACCAACCTCCTTATGTTGTCATTCGGGACACCGTTTTCCGCAAAAACGGTCCGTTTGAATTTACTGTATGAGTATTATAACATAGACAAATTTATTTTTCAACCTGTTTTTCGAAAATGACAGAAATTGTCGCAAAATTTATTTTTTTCCGCAAAAGAAAGCCGTCCCCCCGAAAAGAGGGGACGGAACATGAAAAAAAGTTCAAAGTTCGGCGATGCACTCGACTTCCGCAAGCACGTTTTTGGGAAGGGCCCTGACGGCGACGCAGCTGCGTGCGGGCTTTTCGGGAAAGTACTTGCCGTAGACCTCGTTGAAGGGGGCAAAATCGCCCATATCTGCGAGAAAACAGGTGGTCTTGACGACCTTGCCGAGGGACGTTCCCGCCGCTTCGAGCACGGCTTTGAGGTTCTTGCAGATCTGCTCCGCCTGCTCCTTGATGCCGCCCTCGACGACGTTCCCCGTCGCGGGATCGATGGGGATCTGCCCCGAAGTGAAGAGAAGGTTTCCCGTCCTGATCGCCTGCGAGTACGGTCCGATCGCCGCGGGAGCCTGTTCAGTGTGGATCTTTTGCATAGAAAACTCCTTTTTTTGAATTCAGAATTGAGAATGGAGAATGGAAAATTGTGGTGCTGTTACCCTCTCCATGGGAGAGGGATGTCGCATCGCGACAGGGAGAGGGTCACCGCAGCCGTTCATCCAGAGCGAAGCGAAGGATCCCGGCAAACGGGCGGAGCAACATTGTACCCCGTTGGTTTAATGGGATGCTTCACATTCGTTCAGCATGAGCGGGCGGGGCAGTATGAGCACGGGGCAGCATGAGCACGGCGGCGGTCCCTGACCCCCAAAGTAGGTGGGTCACCGCAGCTGTTCACGAGATCTTAAACCCGTGCTCCTTGAGGGTGCGGCGGATGTGCGCGATGTGCTCAAAGTCGCGCGTCTCGATGTCGATGCGCACGAAACAGCCGATGATGCCCGTCTCGCCCGCATGTTCATGGTGGACGCTCGTAATGTTCGCCCCGCAGTCGGCGATGATGCCCGTCACCTTGACGAGCTGACCGGGCTGGTCGAGCAGCTCGATGTTGAGCGTGCACTTTCTGCCCGACATCAAGAGACCGCGGTCGATGATGCGGGAGAGAATGGTCACGTCGATGTTTCCGCCCGAGACGACGCAGCAGACGCGCTTTCCCTTGAGTTCGGGGAGCTTCCCCGCAAGGAGCGCCGCAACGGGGGTCGCACCCGCCCCCTCGGCGATCATCTTTTCCTGTTCGAGAAGGGCGAGAATGGCGCGGGCGATCTCCTCGTCGGAGACGGTGACGACGCCGTTCACATACTTTTTGCACAGTTCATAGGTGAGGTTCCCGGGCTGCTTTACCGCGATCCCGTCTGCGATCGTCGAGACGGAGGGGAGACGCTCGATCCTGTTGTCACGGAGAGAATTGAGCATCGAGGGAGCGCCCGCAGCCTGCACGCCGTACACTTTCACGTCGGGCGCGACGGACTTGATCGCAAAGGCGACGCCCGAGATGAGTCCGCCTCCGCCGACGGGCACAACGACGGCGTCCATGCCCTTGAGCTGTTCGGCGATCTCCAGCCCGATCGTTCCCTGCCCCGCGATGACGTCCTCGTCATCAAAGGGATGGATGAAGGTATATCCGTGCTCCTTCTGAAGTTCCAACGCCTTTTGGTAGGCGTCGTCGTAGACCCCGGGGACGAGACAGACCTCGGCGCCGTACTTCTTTGTCGCTTCGACTTTGGAAATGGGAGCGCCGGCGGGAAGGCAGATGAGGGAGCGGATGCCGTTCTTCGTCGCGGCGAGGGCGACGCCCTGCGCGTGGTTGCCCGCCGAACATGCGATGACGCCCCGCTTCTTTTCCTCGTCGGAGAGGCGGGACATCTTGTAGTAGGCGCCCCTGATTTTGAAGGACCCCGTCGTCTGCAAGTTTTCCGTCTTGAGGAACAGGTCATATTCGCCCGTGAGTTTTCCCGCCCGTATGACGTCCGTCCTGTGCGTGGCTTCGGAGAGAACTCTTTGAGCGTCTTTGATTTTTTCAAGTGTAAGCATGATTTCTCCTCGTATGCACCATTATAGGCTTGTCGGAAGGAAATGTCAAACCCTTTCGGAAAAAAACGCTCTCCGTCAAGGGGAGCGCTTTTCGCAGATCATTTTTTTGACCGATGACGCTTCGCCGTCAGCACGAGCGCACCCGCGGCGAGGAGCAGGAAGGAAGAGAGGGCGACCGCGGAAGAGACGCCGACGACGCCGAAGCAGCCGCCTCTGCTGCCGATCCCGCCTCCGCCCGACCCCAAATACACGTGGAAAACGGGCGTATAGTAGGTCATATCTCCCGAGACATACTTGGCGATGACGGAATAGAACCCGCTGTCATTGGGATCGTCCGAACCGCCTGCCCGAAGATAGACGACTTCGCCGATGACGTCGACGGTCTCCCCGTCGTATCTGACCGCAGTAAGAGGCGCCCGATCGCCGATGGAAGCGGACTTCGCCCCGATGACGGTTTGCCCCATCACGACGCGATAGATGTCGGCTTTTTGGTTGAGATGGTCGGCGACGTTGTTGGTAAGACCCGTGAGACCCTTCTCAAAGGCTTCGTCCACGGCGTTTCCGTCCGCTTGCGTCCAGTACCAGCCGATGACGCCCCTGTCGCGGAGGTATTTTTCGTTGAATTCCTTGGTCGAGGAACCGTTCGTGCTGACGGCGCAGCTGTACTGCCCGAGTTTGGGGAGCATTTCGGCGAAATTCTTCTCGCTGTAACTGTTGAGATCGGCGGTCGGGATTTCGGGCAGAAGGCGGCGCATCTCCTCGAGATTGGGATAGTCGAAGGCGATGACGACGATGTTTTCGTAGAAGTTTTCCTTGTCTAAAATTTCCTTTAACCGTGTAACAAGCGCGGTATTTTTCGTCTTGATCTCAAAGACGAGGATGGCGTCCGAAAACCGAAAGGCGGAGAGGATCTCTGTGAGCGTGGGGATCTTTTCCTCGGGAGAATGGGCAATGAGGGAGTACTCTTTCACCTCGGCAAGGGTCATCGATTCGATGTTTCCCTCGCCGTTCGTCGTGCGGCGGATATCGTCGTCGTGCATCATGACGATCTCGCCGTCCTTCGTCAGTTTTCCGTCCAGCTCCACATGGGTCGCACCCGCCTCGATCGCCGCCTTCGTCCCGCTGACCGAGTTCTCATTGTACTGCATCTGCAGTCCGCGGTGGGCGACGTTGAAGGGCATCCGCGCATGGACGGGTTCCGTAAAACTCTCAAACACGTCATAGGTAGCCGAAAAATCTTCGGTCACGATGCCGTACGCGCCGTTTACGATCGCGCCAATGTCGTCGAATTCGTCGGAAGAGATCGCCCAGACGGCTTTGAAGCGGCTCTGGAGATAGGTCACTCTCTCCCAAGTCGCTTCCTCGGCGGAGAGCATGACGACGCCCGCCCCACAGAGGGACGCCGCTCGGACATATTCATAGTTGCTCTCTGACCATGCGGCATCCGAACGGATGTGCAGGACGCCGCGGATGTTCGGGCAGGCGTCGCGGACGGACTTGACGAGCACGGGGTCGGAAGAGAGCACGGCGGTGTCGACGAGTCCGCTCTCCCTGATGTAGGAGATGAGCGCTTCCGCCTCGGGAGCCGTCTCGACGGCGAGGATGGGAATGACCTTCGCGCGGATGGAATTGACCGTATCCGCAAGCGTCCCGATCGCGTTTCCGTCCTCATCAACGACGTTTTTTTGCGCACTGATGTGCAGAATTGCGCTCCCCGGGCGCCTTCCCGTCAGGGAACTGCGCAGCTCGGTGAGGTCGGGGGCGCTCTTGACGTCAAAGATGACCGTCGGCGGATTGATGAGGGACGTTTCCGCCTGATAGGTGTCGGAGAGGAGAACGTTCTCCGCCGCGTGCGCCTGTGCGGCGGGGACAGAGAAAAATGCGCCGCCGAACGCGAGACAGACCGCCAGCAACGCACTTGTCACAAAGAATTTCGATTTTCGCATAGGATCCTCACAAATGATTTGTGAATATTGTACTATAAATGAAAATATTTGTCAAGATGTTTTTCTCTTTTGTTCATTTTTTCTCTTGAAAGAGCGATAGATCTGATTCCCGACGGCGGCGGAGATGATGACGACGTAGCCGATGATGCTCATTGTCTTGGGCGTCTGCGAGAGGAAGAAGAATCCGAGGAGCGCCGCAAAGAGCACCTGCGCGTAGTCGAACACGGCGATCTCCTTCGCGGGCGCCTGTCTGTAGGCGGCGGTGATGAAGAACTGTCCGCCCGTCGCCGCCCCGCCCGCAAGGAGCAGATACAGCCACTGCATGCCGCTCATGGGGGTGAATCCGACGATAAAAAAGGGGAGCGCGACCGCCGTCGAAAATGCCGAAAAGAAGAACACCGTCATCAGCCCGCGTTCCCCCTTGACCGCCAAAATTCTGACACATGTGTACGCAAAACCCGCACATGCCCCGCTCAAAAATCCCGAGAGGGCGGGCAGGATTTCGATGTCGAATTTGGGTTCGATGACGCACACCGCCCCCGCAAAGGCGAGGAGCACGAAGATGATCTCGGGAATGGACGGACGTTCCCGCAAGAGGAGAACGGAAAAGAGGATGGCGAAGAAGGGGGAGAGCTTGTTGAGAATGGACGCGTCGGAGATGGCGGGCAGGTGATCGATGGCGTAAAAGTTCAGGATGACGCCGAGGAAGCCGAGCGCCGAACGGAGAAAGAGCCAGAGAAGGCTTCCCTTTCCCGCGATCCTGAATTTTTCCTTCTGAAAGAGGAGGATGAAAAAGACGACGACGGTCGTGAGGGCGTTGCGGAAAAAGACCTTCTGCATGACGGGAAGGTCTCCCGCGAGGTTCACGAAGAGGTTCATGCAGGCGAAACATGCCGCCGCACCCAAGATAAACAGGACCCCAAGTCCCTTTTTTGTCGTCCTGTGCATGGTATTATTATATGCTGCTTCCAGCAAAATGTCAAGTTTCTTGCCCAACACAAAAAAACGGGAGCGTCCCTCGCTCCCGTTTTCGGATGAGATCTGTTCAGGTGTTTTCCGTCCGCCCGCGGTCGCGCCGCCCTTCGACACCATAAAAAACGTGCTGGCGGGGCGAAATGACGTAGAACAATGTTGCTCCGTAGGTTTCATGGGATGCTTCACATTCGTTCAGCATGAGCGTGCGGGGCAGCGAGGGGACACTCCGTCATTCCGTCCCGTCCGACGCGTCATTCTCTCCCGCGTGCATAATCTCTTTCCGAACGTCCAAACTGCTTGCAGGAGGGAAGAAATGGTCATTGCAAACATTATCTCTTATATCCTCGTGCTGACGGGTGCGCTGAACTGGGGTCTCTTCGGGATCTTCAACTTCAACCTCGTATCCGCCATCTTTCAAGGACCGCGGGCGATCGGCTCCATCATCATCTATTCGCTGATCGCGCTTGCGGCGCTCTGGCTCATCATTTCGCCGATCATCACGAACGGCGCTCTCAAATTGATGGGGAACAGGGAAGTGCGCGAGACGAACCGTACCTGAAAAGGTGCGGCAAGGCGTGCGGACGGGCATATTTTTGCTCCCGTCCGCATTTTTTATGATGTGACGGTATGCGATCTGAAGCGAGGGGACACCGCCCTCGTGCTGTTCGTCTCGGGGGACGGAGCTGTCCGCGAGCGATTGAAAATCTTGGGCATTCATGCGGGCGCGAGAGTTCTTCTCCTCAAAACTTCCCTTCGGAGAAGGACCTTTCTCCTCGGGACGGGAAGCGGGAAAGTCGCGCTCGGGCGGAGCGTTGCGTCGGGGGTGAAGGTATGCAAGATGTAAAAATTCTCCTCGTCGGCAACCCGAACGCGGGGAAGAGCACCCTCTTCAACCGCCTCACGAAGGGACACGCCAAGGTGGGGAACTGGCACGGCGTCACGGTGGGGGCGACAGAGCGGCATGCTACGCTCGGCGGGAGAAAGTATCTCGTCTGCGATCTCCCGGGGATCTATTCCCTCGACAGCATGAGCATGGAAGAAAAGGTCTCCCGCGACATCATCGTTTCCGAGCGGGACGCCTTCTTGTTGTTCGTCGTCGAATGCGCGGGGATCCGAAGGGCGTTGCCTCTCTTTTTCTCCCTCTCGGAAGGGCGCAGGGCGGCGGTCGTGCTGACGAAGAGAAAGCAGCTTCTCCGCGCGGGCGGGAAGATCGATAAAGAGGGGCTTTCCGCGCATTTGGGCGTCCCCGTTCTCTATGCCGAGGAGAAGGGCTTTAAGGAAAAACTTGCACATATTGTCGAAAAAACGCAGCCCCTCGGGCAAAAGAGGGCGCTTTCTGCCGATTTTCCCGACGGCGTTTTCGTGCCGCCGCGCGAGGGGCTGTCACGCGCCGACAGACTGCTCCTGAACGGCTTTTTCTGTGTCCCGCTCTTCCTCTTTCTCATGCTCCTCGTGTTCTTTCTGACCTTTGCGCCCCACCTTATGGGGGACACGATGAAGGGAGCGATCGAGGACTTTTTCGGAGAATTTTTGGGGAGCTTTGCCGCGCGGATCCCGTCTCCCGTCGTCCGCTCCCTCGTCAAAGACGGCATTTTGAACGGTCTCGGCAGCGTCCTCTGTTTCCTGCCGCAGATCGCCATGCTCTATCTCTTTCTGACCGTCATGGAAGAGAGCGGGCTGTTGAGCCGTCTCGCCTATCTGACGGACGGCGTCTTTTCCAAAGTCGGACTCAACGGAAGGGCGGTATTTTCCCTTCTCATGGGATTCGGATGCACCGCCGCGGCTGTTTTGACGACGCGCGGTCTCGACGACAAGAAAATGCAGAAAAGGGCGATCCTGTGCCTTCCCTACATTCCGTGCAGCGCAAAACTGCCCGTCTTTCTGACGCTCGCCTCTTCCTTTTTCGAAGATCCCTTTCCCGCCGTCGTCCTGCTCTATTTCATCGGCGTCCTGTTTTCCTTCGCCGTCGCGCGGCTCCTCAGGGGGAAACGACCCGTCTTTTTGATGGAACTCGCCCCGCTTCAGCTTCCCGACCCCGTTTTTGTCCTCAAAAGCTTGCTCTTTCAGCTCAAACAGTTTATAATAAAGACAGCGACGGTGATCCTGTGTTTTCTCCTTCTCTCGTGGATGCTCTCCTCGTTCGACTTCTCCTTTCATCTCGTCTCCGCGGAGAACAGCATGCTCGCCGCGGTCTGCGGCGGACTCAAGTGGCTGTTCGCGCCCGCGGGAATGGGGGACTGGCGGATCGCCTATGCCGCCCTTTCGGGGCTTGTCGCCAAGGAGAACGTCGCAGGCGCCATCCGCATGTTCTTCGGGGAATTTCCCTACGGAGAGGGGAGCGCCGCGGCATTTGCCGTGTTCATGCTCACCTGTTCGCCCTGCGTTTCGGCAGTCGCCGCGACGGCGAGGGAAGTCGGCTGGAAACGTGCCGCGCTCTATGCCGCCGTCCAGACGGGAACAGCCCTGCTCCTCTGCTATCTGACCTACTTTCTCCGGCAGGGCGGCGCTGTCTATGTCCTGCTTGCCGCCTTTCCGCTCATTGCATTTTTCCTTGTGAGGGATCTCATTGAAAACGTGCACCGTACAAGAAAAAAACACGCTCAAAAAGTTCACGGATGACACCTTTGCACAGGCATCCTTCTTCTTCCGCACCCTTCTCAAGGAGAGGAACATCCGCGTCAACGGAAAACGGGTAAATTGCGACATGCCCCTCGAAGAAGGGGACGTCGTGCAGTATTTTCTGACCCCCGTGCAGGAGAAAAAGCCCGCCTTTTCGATTCTTTACGAGGATGAGAATGTCGTCGTCGCCGACAAGGAGAGCGGCGTCAATTCCGAAGCCGTCTTTTCGGCGCTCTGCGAGGAACATGAGACTTACTTCATCCACCGTCTCGACAGGAATACCGAGGGTGTCCTCATCTTTGCGAAAAATGAAGAGGCGGAGCGGGAACTTCTCGCCTGCTTCCGCGAGCGAATGGCAAAAAAGGTCTACCTCGCCGCCGTTTTGGGCAGCATGGATCCCCGCAGCGGGACGGAAGAAGCCTACCTCTTGAAGGATGAAGTCTCTTCCACGGTACATATCTCGAGGGAAAAGATCGGCGAAAAGATCGTCACCGAATACGAGACGGTCGAAGAATGCGGCGGCGCGAGTCTTCTCCGCATCACCCTGCATACGGGCAAGACGCACCAGATCCGTGCCCACCTCGCCTTCCTGCATCATCCCGTCTTGGGGGACGAAAAGTACGGCGACAGCGCAGCCAACCGCCGCCTTCATTTGACACGGCAGAGACTTCTCTCCAAGGAATTGACCCTCTTTCCCGAGGGTAACCTCGCATATCTTGGCGGAAAGACCTTTTCTTCACCGAAAAATTTGCAAATTCCCACGGAAAACGCTTGACAGCGTTTTTCTTTTATGGTAATATATGAACAGTTATTCATATATTGATACGGAGGCTTTCATGACAGTCTGTACCCATGAAGAAGAACACAAGCTCGCGTCCGAGCGGGCAAAGGCGAACATGCCGAGAGAGGAGGACGTCGCCCGCGTGGCGTCCACGTTCAAGTCCATTTCCGAGCCTTGCCGCCTCAAGATCCTCTTTGCCCTGCGGCAGGGGGAACTGTGCGTCCTGCACATCGTCGAAGCGGTCGGCGGCACGCAGAGCGCCGTCTCCCACCAGCTGCGGCTTCTGAAGGCGAGCGGCGTTGTCAAGGCGAGAAGGGACGGGCAGAACATCCTCTACTCCCTCGACGACGAACACGTCCTCGCCGTCCTCGAACTCGCGTGTGCGCACCTTCACTGTCATATATAAGGAGAAATTATGGATAAAGTCATCAAGATCCGCGGGCTGGACTGCGCCGCCTGTGCGGCGGAACTCGGCGAAGAGTTAGAGTCGATCGACGGCATTTCCCACGCTACAGCGGATTTCATCAACCAACGCGTCAGCCTCTCCTATGAGAGTGCGGAAGCATTTGACAGGGCGATCGACGTCATCTCCCATTTCGAGGAAGTGGAGATCGTCGACGGCAACGCCCCCGAGAAGAAGGAGAGCCATCTCAAGGAGATCGTCTCTATTGCGGTCTCCGCGGTGTTCTTCGTCGCGGGACTCATCTTTACACTGTTCTTTGACAGCGGGGAACGCTGGGCTTTTGCCCTCGGCGTGAGTTTCTGGCTCGTCTCTTTCCTCGCCGCGGGCTGGGAAGTTGCCGTGAATGCGGGAAAGAATGCCGTCCGCGCCTTCAAAGACGGCTTTCATCCTTCCGTTCTGCTCGACGAAAACCTGCTCATGCTCATCGCCGCGATCGGCGCGATCGCAATCGGTGAATCTATGGAGGCTGCGGCGGTCGTCCTGCTCTACCAGATCGGCGAACTTCTGCAGTCCCTTGCCGTCGGCTCCTCGCGGGGGGCGATCAAGCGCCTCATGGAGATGAAGAGCGAGATTGCCGTGCGTCTGATCGAGAACGGGCAGGAAGAAGTCGACCCCGAAATTCTGTGCGAGGGGGACATTCTCCTCATCCGCAAGGGCGATAAAGTGCCCGTCGACTGCGCCGTCACAGAGGGAGAGAGCGAGCTTGACACCAAGTCCCTGACGGGGGAGAGCTATCTCAAGGAGATCAAGGTCGGCGACGAAGTGCTTGCGGGCTGCGTCAACGAGGGGAACCCCTTCAAGGCACGCGTCCTTCGTCCCTATTCGGAGAGCGCCGTCGCAAAGATCATGGAACTCGTGGAAAATTCTTCCGCTTCCAAGGCGAAACCCGAAAAGTTCATCACGAAATTCGCCCGCATCTACACGCCCGCCGTCGTGCTCCTCGCCGTGCTGATCGCCGTCATCCCGCCCCTGTTTCAGGAATACAACTTTGCGCTCTGGGTGGGACGGGCGCTCAACTTCCTCGTCATCTCCTGTCCCTGTGCGCTCATCATCTCTGTGCCGTTGACCTACTTTTCGGGCGTCGGTGCGCTTGCGCGGGCGGGCGTTCTGACGAAGGGCGCCGTCTACCTCGACAAGCTCGCTTCCGTCAAGGTCGCCGCCTTCGACAAGACGGGGACGCTCACCGAAGGGCAGTTCTCCGTTTCATCTGTCGTCGGCGGGGAGAAGGTGCTTTCCTATGCCGCGGCGGCGGAGAGAAATTCCTCTCACCCCTTGGCACAGGCATTTGCGAAAGTCGAGACGCCCTACACCGCCGAGCGTGCGGAGGAGATCGCGGGCATGGGTATCGCCTGTGACATCTGCGGGAGCCGCGTCCTCGTCGGCTCCGCCCGTCTCCTGCGCGAACGGGGCGTTGCGGTCGAAGAGGAAATTTCGGACACGGTCACGGTCTATGTCGCGGAAAACGGCGTCCTGCTCGGGCGGGTGGAGATCGCGGACACGCTCCGCAGGAATGCGGCGGAAGCCCTCTCCGAACTCAAAAAACAGGGCGTCAAGAAGCTCGCCGTCCTTACGGGAGACAGCGAGGCGAGGGCGGAACAGTCCCTCAAGGGACTTCCCTTGGACGAGATCCACGCGCGGCTTCTTCCCGACGAAAAACCCGCCTGTGCCGCACGGCTGAAGGAAGAGGGGACCCTGCTCTACGTCGGCGACGGCATCAATGACACTCCCGTCATGGCAATGAGCGACGTCTCCGCGGCGATGGGAGCCTTGGGGAGCGACGCGGCGATCGAGGCGAGCGACTTCGTGCTTGCGGGAGATGACCTCTCCGCGCTCGCAAAGGCGATCAAGGGAGCGAAAAAGACGCGCAGGATCGTCACGGAAAACATCGTTTTCTCGATCACGGTAAAGGTTGCCCTCATGATCCTGTCTCTCTTCGGCTTTATTCCGCTCTGGGCGGCTGTGCTCGGCGACGTCGGCGTAATGCTCCTCGCCGTCCTCAATTCTCTCCGCATGCGCACGTCCCTGTGACCGAATTTCCTAAAAAAATTTAGAATTTTTGCGCAAAAGATTGACAGACTTTTTTGGGAATGGTACAATATGTTTCGTTCTTTTTTTCGCCCGACAACGCTTGATTTGCAGGCGGAAATGGGGCGAAAAAGGTTCGTGAGGTGGAAAAAATGAAGATCGGGAAGGCGTTTTCGGCGATGATCGCCACGCTGTTCCTGTTGGCGGCGGCGCTCTTTGCCGTCGGTTGTGACCTCGTCGTGTTCCGCGACGACGCGTCTTACGGCGTCTCTTTGGATGTGAACGACGATTCGCTCGGCGCCTGCACCCTTTCCGCCGCAAATGACGGGGAACTGTATCGGGCGGGGACTCCCGTCACCGTCTCCGTGGAGCCGAAAGAGGATTACGACGCCGTTGTCCTCGTCAACGGCAAAGAAGTCTCCTTGAGCGACTGCAAATACACCTTCGACGTCGAAGGCGAAACGTCCATCATTGTTTATTATTCTTATAAATACACCGTCCACGCCTATATCATGAAAGGGCGTGGCGTTGTCATTTTTTCGGACCCTGCGGACGGTTTTCGGTATACGGAAGGAGAAGAAGTCGAAGTTTTGTTCCTTCCCGAGGACGGGTATGCTGTTCAGTCCGTCAAACAAAATGCGCAGCCGATCCGATTGGAACGCAACCGCTACACGTTCAGAATGGAAGGACACAACTATTTCGGCGTGCAGTTTGCGGAAGCCGCTTCCGTCACTGTCGAAAACGACGAAACACGGGGCAAAGTGACCCTCGACGGCTGGGAAGAGGGCGAATTTCTCTTTGCCGACGGCTCCGAGACCGAACTTGCCGTGACGCCGACAGAGGGGAACGAGGTCGCATCCGTCTGCCTGAACGGGAAAGAAGTGGCTCTTCGGGACGGAAGGGCGACGGTCAGGATCGAAAAGAACACGACGATCAGTGTCTATTACAATGTCAGGCACACCGTCTCTTTGCCCGACCCTGACACGTTGGCGGGCGGAAGAGTCTCCCTCGACAAATCCCCCGACGCGGACGGAATGTACCGCGAGGGAACAAGGCTCGTCCTTTCCCTCTTGCCCGATGAGGGCTACAGGGCGTATTCCGTCAGATTGAATGGGACCGATGTCCCGTTTTCAAGCGATAAGTGTACGTTTTTCGTCAAAGAGGACACCGTCATCGAGGTCGTATTTCTGCCGATCTCGGAGATCGACCGCTACACCGTGACCGTCGTCTGCAGCGATGACGCGTACGGCTCCTACACGCTCAGCGAGCCGCCGCTGGACGGAACGTACGGCAGCGGCACCCGCCTGACGCTCACGGCAATTCCCGCCGAGGGGTATGAACTCCGCTATCTCCTTCTCAATGGCGAGAAGGTCGACCTCGGCGAAAACGAACTCTCATATACATTCACGGTCGATTCCGATGCCGTCTTTTATCTGAATTTCGCACCCATGTCGCGATTTATCGTCCGTCTTGAGCGATACGGGCTTGCAGAGGCGGGAGTTTCCGCCCGCCTGCAGGAGAGCATCTACGGCTCTTTGCGGGAAGAAGAGGACTATGCGGAAGCCTACTACTACGACGGGCAGGACGTCTCGATCTTCGTCGACGACACCGCTCTCGCGGGCGGCGCCGTGTTCTATTCCCTCAACGGGAGCAGGCGAAAACTTCTGCTTTCGGACAAGATCACCGTCAAGGCGGAGATCACGCGGAATGTCGTCAGCGTCTTTGTCGGCGAACCGACGAAGCCCGACGTGCGCTTCTCGCTCGGGGAAGGGGAGTCGGACGGCAAGGACCTCTACACGCTCTCCTATTCGAAGGGCTTCTACACGGTGACACTGAAAGATGGTCCCGCGCGGGAAGGCTTCCGCTTCACGGGCTGGAGCGTCACGCTCAACGGCATTTCCGTGACGTCCGACGGGCAGAATACTTTCTCCGTTCCCTATCAAGAGGGCGGGATGCGCGTCCGCGTCACAGCGGAGTGGGAAGAGACCGTCCGCCTTCAGATCGTCGGGAGCGAACACGGCGGCATCTCTCTTGCGGAAGGCGGGGAAGGGATCTACGACAAAGATGTCTCTGTTTCCCTTCTCGTTCAGCCCGATGAGGGCTACAGAGTCAAGGAAATTGTCCTGTCATTCGGGGACGGGGAGCATGTCGTGACCCGTCCGAACACCCTCGGTCCCGTCTCTCTGCAGGCGACTCTGACGAGGGATCTTGCCGTCTCTGCCGTATTTCAACAGATCTTTACCGTCGCTTTCACCGTGAAGAACGGCACAGGATCCTTCTGCGAGGCGATTTTCCCCGACGGGACGTTCTGCCTCTATGACAGCGGAACGAACCGCTACACTCTCGATGCGGGGGACATCACCTTTTCGCTCCCGTCTCTCGGACGCCCGATCTCTTCCGTCTCCGTCGGCGGCGAACTTCTCCTTCCCGACGGGAGAGGAAACTATTCCTTTTATCTTGACGGGGACAGTCTCGTCGAGATCGCGCTCCTCTCCTCGTTTACGGTCCGCGTGAACGGCTCCGATCGGACGGACGGAACGCTCGATCACGGCAAGTTCTCGATGCGATGTGTCCCCGAAGAGGGGCAGCTGCAGGCGGAGCGGGCGGAATTCTACACGGGAACGGACGTTGTGTTGACCTTTACCGCCGACGACGGGTGCATGCTTGAGGCGTTGAACGACGGGACAGCAGAGCGGGACGTCATCGGAAAGACGCGCTATGAACTTCTCCTCGAGGATCTCTCGAGCGACCATGCCGTGACGGTGACCTTCTCCCTTCTCCCCGTCCTCGGCGAGACCTTCCCCGCAGAGGGAAGGGAGAACGGCGCCCCTGTGCAGGGCGCATGGAAGAATACGGACGAAGGGGACGGGCACACCCTCGTCATCGGGGAACACGGCATCGCCGTCAACGGCGACCTCGTCGGGGAACTCATCAAGAGCGGAACGGGCGGCGCGAGCGAGTACGGACTGACGACGCTGCACGGAAGAAGATACTCCCTTTCGTGGTTCGCGGAGAAGGAAGGCTACATTCTCTACCTGACAGAGAAACTTGCGGCGTACGCGATCTCCCCGCAGCCCATCGGAGAGGGGTATGCCTATTTCATCAACCCGCTCCTGAAGGAGAGCGAACTGCAGACGGCGGCTTCCGATGAACTGGAAGGGACTTGGGTCGGCGAAGATACCGTGACCTTGGCGGACGACGGTGAAAATCTGACCCTTGCCTATGGCGGCAGAGGGGCGAAGTACATCATTCCCGCGGACGGCAGCTATCTTGCCGTGATGGAAGGGGGCGAGACCGTCCATGTCTTCTCGAAAGTCGGTGAACTTTTGCTCTTCGACGGCGGAGAATACGTCAAGAAGGAGATCCTCGGCTTCGGGAAAGCGAGCCTCTTTCATGACGGAGCGCTCGGCATCACTCTGACCGTCCTTCTCCGCGGCTACAGCGAGGAAGAGATGAGATCATGCTTCTCTCTCCTTGTCGGCGGCAACGTCTATGCGGCGGAGGCGCGGCTTGCGGATGAGACGGCGACCCTCTCCTTCCGCATCGATGACATGGACGACGGGAGCTATCCCCTGCAGCTCCTGTCCGACGGAGAACTGCTCTCCGCCTGTCCCTGCAGCGAGGCGGGGGAAGAACTTGTCCTCGGCGACATCACCTATACGCTCTCCGTCGGGGACGAACTTCTCCTCAACAAGAGAACGCTCCGCTATTTCTCCGTGCACATTCTCGAATCGGGAAAGACGGACGGATGCGCATATGTGCTGTCGAGCGGGGGAGAGAGGATCTCCGACGGCGGAAAGGTCGCCGAGAATGCGGAACTCATCCTTTCGCTCACCCTTCCCGAGGGCTTTACGGCGGAAGTCAAGGGGAGCGGCTGTACCCTCTCCGAGGCGGACGGGAAGTACATTCTCTCCGAACTTACGGGAGACGTGACGCTGACGGTCGTCTACATTCCTCCCGTCGGAGAACTGACCGCGGCGGGAGCCGATCTTGTCTGGGACGGGGAAAGGGTGTCCTTCGTCGTTTTCGGCACTTATCGCTATTTCTCGGACGGAGATCTGCGCACGGAATTGCTCTCAAGGACGCTTGTACTCCGTCCGACAGACCCTCTCGGGGAACGCAGACTGTTCGCCTCTCCCGCCATCACGGCAGAAGGGGGAAATTGGACGCTCTCGTATGACATTTCTTCCCTCGAGATCGGCACATATGTTGCGGAATTTGAGGGATTCTCCGACAGCGGCGACATCGTCACGGAGCATGCGGAAAACGGAAAAGAGGCGGCGCTTGACGGCAGGACGTTCCGCCTCGTCAACCCCTTCGCCGAGGACGGGGGATGCGTGGGTGTCACCGTGACGGAAAGCCATGTCTACCTCGACGGCGTGTGCCGTGACTGCGGCGCCGTCTGCGGGCACGAACGGTCGGAGAGCGGCGTCTGTACCCAATGCGGCGCAATCCTGGAAGAGCACATCTTCGGGGACGCAGAGAGCATGGCGTCGGGTTTTGACCTTCCCGCAGAGACGGCTCTCAAAAAGGGAAATACGCTCCTCATCTTCGGTACGCAGAGGGCGGACACGGCGGAAGGCGCGGTCGCATGGGAGATTACCGAGGGCTTCACGGGGACCTTGCTCGGCGGCGAAAAGCGCACGAATAGCGCATTCAAGAACGCCGTCTCGAACAGACAAACGACGCTTGTAGACCGCAACGGGGAGACCCTCTCGGGCGTGGACGGTTCGGATCTCTGCGGGGACTGCAAGTGGCTGCTCCGCTTTGACGCCGTCAACGACCGCATTCTCTCCTTCTCCGCTTCCGTCACGTCCCTTTCGGGCGAATATGTCGGTTGCACCTACACGCGTTCCTATCTCATCGAGACGACAAAGACAATTTCGGCATATCACTTCCGCCTGACGGGCGGAGAGGGGCTTGCGTCCTTCACGTTCAGCGGCAGCAAGATGCAGACGTTGAAGGGCGAAACGGTCGAGGAGATCCCTCTTTCGGAAGAACTGCGGGACCGCCTTCTCATCAAGGGCGGAAAGGTTCGGCTCTCCGCCACGGTGACGGCGGCAGATGAGGTGAGCGGTGTCGTCGCCCGCGTGGACCTCGGCGGCGGAAACGCGCTTCTCTTCCGTCCCGACGGGGTCGCAGCCCTCATCGACGGCACGGAGTCGAGAATCGGCGGGGAAAGTACCCTTTCGATCGGCGGGATCGACTACTCTGTCGTACCCACGCAGAACATGGGCAACCTCGGCGATTCCGCCGTCACGAACGGAAGGGAGACGCTCGAATTCCAGTTAGGGACGGACACTTTCCTCACGGCGACCTACACGGTCGAGCTGGAAGGGGTGAAGGTCTATGAATACACGGTGACGGTCAACCCGTTCGCCGCCGCCTGTTACACGCTCGGGTTTGCCTGCCGCGGCGGGACATGCTCGGATGCGACCCTCATCCGCTCGTCCGAGATCTGACCCATCATTCCCAAAAAACCGACCCCATTTTGTCATTTTCGGCAAGACGGGGTCGATTTTTTTGCTGCTTTTCCGCATCTTTCAAAAACTTTCCGAAAAATTTCAAAAAAACTGCTACAAAAGCGGAAAAGTGTGATATGATATACCGTAAGGGGAATTATGGATCTCGAAAAGGCACAATCGCTCTTGGAGCCGCATAGGGAAGCGGACAGATCGTGGTATCTCGACCTTCTTGACGAGGAGAAACAGACTTCGTACGAGGAGGAGCATCTTGCCGCGCTCCTCAAGCTCTTGCGCCTCGTCTATGTCGCCCGCCATCAGCGGCGCATCGCGTCCCTCAAAGCGGAAGCGGACGCCATCCGTTCCCGCGAGAATTACGGCGCCGAGGACTATCGGGAACTCCTCACGACGAATGCCGAGATCTCTGCCGAAAGCAGGACGCTCAACTCCTACAAGTGTTTCTTCTCCGAACCCTACTTCGCCCGCATGGACGTCAGAGACCCCAAAGAGGGTTATAACAGCTACTATATCGGAAAGAAGGGGGACGTCAAGCTCGAGATCGTCGACTGGCGGGCGCCCTTCGCCGTCCGCTACTACCAGAAGAGCCGCGTCGACTTCTCCATCAACGGGTACGACTATCACACGGTGCTCCGCCGTGCGATCTCGGTGAAGAGCGGGAAACTCATCGACTTCAAGAACGAATACCTCTCCGTCAAGGACGTCCTGACGGAAGAGGAGATCGCGGGCAGGGACGAGGAGATCCTCTTCGATCCCTATCTCCGCTCCATCATCAAGAGCAGAAAGGACGACACGGGCATCCGCGACATCATCCGCACCATTCAGGAGCAGCAATTCGCCGTCATCACCCGTCCCGAGCGGGAGAACTTTGTCCTGCAGGGCTGTGCTGGCAGCGGAAAGACGATGATCCTTCTCCACCGTTTGAGCTATCTCATGTACAACAACGAGGCGCTCTCCGAGCGGGACGTCCTCGTCATCACGCCGTCCGATTCCTTCAACGCCTTCATCGACGAACTCTCGCAGATCCTCGAACTCGAGAAGGTCAGGACGACGACGATCCGCGCCTATTTCTTTCAGGCGCTCAAGAACGAGGGCATCGACCTGCAGGCAAAGCTCACCAAGCAGCGGGAGCCGGAAGAATATCTCTCCTACATCTATTCGTCCCGCTTCCCCGCCGATGTCCGCCGCAGGATCGGAAAGCTCTACGAGGGACTGCGCGGCTTGTTCGACGCCGAGGAATGCCGCGGCGTTGCGGAAAAGATCCTCGAGAGCTGCACTGCCCGCCAGAACGGCTATACCAAGATCAAGAACGCTTCCCTTCGGGTCCGCCGCGCCGTCTTGGGAGAACTCAAGGACAGCAAAGAGGGGGGATTTTACTTCACAAAGCCCTTCCGCACCCTCATGAGCGCCTTTGCGGGCGTGGAGGACTTCCTGCACTTTGCCCTCATGGAAGAACCCCGCACGCCCGACTACTTCTTCCGTCTCTTCGTGGACTTCTACCGTTCGGTGAAGTATGTCGCAACGGCTTCCGAAAAGGTCATGGATCAGGCGGTGGAAGATCTCAAACTCCTCTCGGAGACGGTGGATAAGGAGATCGCCGAACTCAAGCGCTACCGCGTCCGCGGGACGGCGGGGGACGGCTATGCCTATGCCGACAGGATCGCGCGGCGAGAAGAACTCAAGCGCGAGACGGAGAAGATCTCCGCGGTCATCACGGAGATGGGGAAGGACGTCGGACTGCTTTCCGACTTCTATTCCGTTCTCCGCGCGACTTCCGTCTGCAACGACCTCGGAAAATGCAGGGACAAGACAGACATCGCCCGCTGGCTGTACCGCGAGACCGTCAAGCGCGTCAAAAACAAATTCGGACTCAAGGGCATCTTCCCCTCGGACGGCTATGCTCTCCTGTACGTCCTCTCCGCCGCGGGCAGAAAGATCTCTCCCCGCTACGGACTCGTGTTCGTGGACGAGGGACAGGATGTCTCGGAAGGGGAGTATGAACTGTTGCGGTCCGTCAACGGGGACGCCGCCTTCAACGTGTTCGGCGACCTCAACCAAAACATCACGCCCTTCCGCGGACTCAAGAGCTGGGAGAGCCTGCATTGCAACGAATATTCCCTCGACCAGAACTATCGGAATACCAACGAGATCGTCGATTTCGTCTCGGGCGTCCTCGATGTCGACATGAAGCCGATCGGACTGGGCGGGGATCCCGTCGAACGGCTCAAACTCCGTCAGGTGACGGGCTTCTTCAAGGGCAAACAGGGACTCAAAGCCGTCATCGCAAGGGAAGAATATTTGCCTCTCTTCCGCAAGCGGGGATATTGTTTCCTCTCCGAGACGGGCAAACTTTCCAAGACAAAGATCAACGTCATGACCGTATTTGAGAGCAAGGGACTGGAATTTTCCCTCGTCGCCGTCTACGACCGCGGCATGACGGAGAACGAAAAATACATCGCATACACGCGGGCGCTCAGCCGCCTTGCCGTTGTGGAGAACGTATGAAAGACATCTTTTTGTTGGATCTCGACGATACGCTCGTCGATTTTCCCCGTGCGGAAGAGCGGAATTTCTTTGAGACGCTCTCCGCGGTCGGCGTGCAGGCGTCGGGGGAGCTGTACGGACGCTTCCACCTCATCAACGACGCCCTCTGGCGGGCGCTCGAGCGGGGAGAGATGACAAGGGAAATTCTCAAAGTCCGCCGCTTCGAACTTCTCTTTCGGGAATTCGGGATCGAAGCGGACGCCCAAAGGGCTTCCGATTTCTACTATCGGAATTTTGAGGGCATCTGCTATCCCTTCGACGGCGCGGCGGAATTTTTGAGGGAACTCTCCGCGCGGGGCAGAGTGTACCTCGTGACGAACGGCGGGGCGAGGATCCAGCATTCGCACGTCAGACTTGCGGGATTCGGGGGATATTTGAGCGGCATGTTCATCTCCGAGGAGATCGGCTGCGAAAAGCCCGAGAGGGCGTTCGCCGAATTTGTCGAGACGCACATCGAAGGATATGAGCGGGAACGCGCCGTCTGGATCGGCGACAGCCTGACCTCGGACATGCTCTGCGCAAAAACCGTCGGCATCGACTTCATTCTCTATTTTCCCCGACCCATGCCGAAGCCCTACGACGGTCTCAAGGTACGCTCCTATTTGGAAATTCTGAACAAATTATTCCCGAACGATTTCAGTTGAGATGCTGCGGTGACCCACACCCCTGCCCCTCCCCCCGAAGGGGTAGGCTCTACCCCCTCCGTGGGAGGGGGATGTCGCATCGCGACAGGGAGTGGGTCACCTTATTTCCCTAGAGCCTACCCCTTCGGGGGGGAGGCTCCCGCGCAGCGGGTGGTGGGGGGGATAACGCCCACCACATTCTCTTGTCGCCCCTCGGGGTCCCCGCAAAAAAGACAACGTATTTTTGCGGGGTGGTTTAGGGGAGATGTCACGAGCAATGCGAGTGACAGAGGGGTTTCAAAAACCCCTTTCCCCTCGCAAGCTCGGGGACTTCCCCTACAGGGGCAGCGAGAGCGTTTGCCACGTTCGCCACTGTCTCGGACGGGTAGAGACCTGTCCTCGGTCACCGCTCGCGCGGGATAAAGCGCTCGCTCACCGCAAAACGCAGCGCACAGCACACTGTGCTGATGCGCAAGAATTGCGTTTTGCGACCCTCAAGGGGGCGCCAAGGGGACTCTGTGTCATCCCGTCCTACTTCCGCATCATTCCTCTGCAATTTCACCCAAAAACAAAACCCCTCCCCCCGCATTCCGCGGGGGGAGGGGACTTTTCCTGAAAGAATCAATAATTCTCTTTCTTGACTTCGAAATACGACTGCGGGTGCTTGCAGACGGGGCAGACCTCGGGCGCCTTCGTCCCGACGACGATGTGTCCGCAATTCCTGCATTCCCACACCGTCACGCCGCTCTTCTCAAAGACCTGCTTTGTCTCGACATTGTGAAGCAGAGCGCGATATCTCTCCTCATGCGCCTTTTCGATGGCGGCGACGCCCCGCATCTGGGCGGCGAGGTCGTGGAACCCTTCCTCGTCCGCTTCCTTCGCCATGCGGTCGTACATGTCCGTCCATTCGAAGTTTTCACCCTCGGCGGCGTGGAGAAGATTCTCTTCCGTCGTCCCGATCTCCCCGAGCGCCTTGAACCAGAGCTTTGCATGCTCCTTCTCATTTTCCGCCGTCTGCAGGAAGAGGGCTGCGATCTGCTCATAGCCC
The DNA here is from genome assembly GCA_947626935.1 of uncultured Clostridia bacterium. GTDB lineage: Bacteria > Bacillota > Clostridia > Christensenellales > Borkfalkiaceae > Gallimonas. The sequence goes on from CANQUD010000016.1 coordinate 29,532, forward strand.
GCCTTTTTCGCGACGGACGCGAAGTAGGTGTACTTGTTTCTCGCCTGCGACTCGCCCGCAAACGCTTCCCAAAGATTCTTTTCCGTCTTTGTTCCCGAATAAGGATTTTTTGCCATGGTATTTCTCCTTTTTTTGGATTTGATGATGAAAGTATATCAAATTCCGCGGAAAGTGTCAATACCCAAAGCATTGAAATGAAAAATTGCGCACGGCGGGACAGAACGTTACCCACCCCCTTACCCTCGTTCTCGGGAGGGGGTGACCCCCGTAGGGGAAAGACTTCGTTCTCCCTCTTTCTTGCCCCCTCCATGGGAGGGGGTAGGGGGTGGGTCACCTCATCGCCGCCTCCCCCCTTATACTTGAGGGGGGAGGGTAGGGTGGGGGTGTCTTTTATTGCCGCCTTCGGAATTCCCTCACTGTCCGTCGGAGTGCGTCACATTGCCGCTCTTATCGATCGTGCCGTCCGTGCAGGTTATGACGTAATTACCCGTTTCATTGTCCCAACTGTCGCCTTTTTCGACCTTCAGCCAGTCTGCCGTCGTGCCCGCAAAGTCTATTTCCGTCAGCGCGGCGCACCAGTCGAATGCGTTTTCCCCGATCGCGCTCACATCGGCGGGCAGGGCGATCTTCTGGAGTAATTTGCAGTGGCAGAAGGCATAATTTCCGATCGAGGTCAATTTGCTCTTGCCGCCGAATGTCAAGCTTGCAAGCGAAGTGCAGCCATAGAACGCGCGGTGGCCGATCGAGGTCACGTTGGCGGGAATGACGACGCTGGCAAGGGGCGTGCACCCATCGAAGGCTTCCGCTCCAATCGAAGTCACCGCCTTCCCCTCATAGTAGTTGGGAATGACGACCTCCGTGCGATCTCTGTCATCGCCGATGCCCGAGAGGGTGTAGGTATCAGACGCCTCGTCGAGCTGATACGACAGCCCTTTGGTATAGACGTCGCTGTACCCGCAAGTCTCACAGGCGTTCTCGGCGTCGAACGTGTGGGTTCCCGCGGAAAATTTTTCGCCGCAGATGGTGCAGACCTTCCAATGCCCGCTGTCGTCCACGCGGAACGTCTCTGCGGTGTGGAAGTGCCCGTCCGCTCCCGTTTCGCCCTCGGGCGTCCCGCCGCTGCACGCCGCAAGGCCGAGACAAAGGCAGAGAGCCGCCGAAAGCGCAAAAATGGGCGTCAAAAATTTGTGTTTCATTTTGTTTTTCTCCTTTGAATGTGTTTTTCCCTTCGTTTTGGGGGATCCTTCGCCTATGGCTCAGGATGAGCGCATGCGGGCAAAAAATAAGGGCGTTCCACATTGGGAACGCCCGCAGTGAGTATCCCGATGTGTTGCGCCACAACTTTCCACGTTTGAGAATACGGAAAGAAGGATACACCTTGCCAAAGCTGTAGCCATATCCTCAAACATTTATTCAGTTGCGGCGCAGTTTCAGTATATCACGGGCGGAGAAAAATTGCAATATTTTCATGAAAAAAATTAAAATTGAAAATTGCGCACGGCGGGACGGAACGTCCCGCCGTGCGCTCGTCGCCCCTTTTAGGTCGCAAAACGCAATTCTTGCGCATCAGCACAGTGTGCTGTGCGCTGCGTTTTGCGGTGAGTGAGCGCATTATCTCGCGCGAACGGTGACCGAGGGCGGGAATCTACCCGCCCGAGACGATGTCACAAAGTGACAGAGGGGTTTCAAAACCCTTCAGTCTCGCTCCGCTCGACAGCTCCCCTAAACCACCCCGCAAAAATACTTTGTCTTTTTGCGGGGACCCCGAGGGGAGCCAAGTCTCTTACCCCCCTCGTCTTGCGTCATTCTGAGCGTAGCGAAGGATCCCGTGGAGGAAAATACGGACTTCGTTCTTCGGGATGTTTCGGCTACGCCCAACATGACGCGGAGGGATACAACTTTTGATTGTTAATTTCCGATTCCAAGCTCACAACGTTTGCACGTTTGGACAAAATGTGTTATAATTAACATGAAATATTACGCGAAAGAGGTTTCTATGGTACAACAGCAGCATTATGACGCGAGCGACATCACCATTCTCGAGGGTCTGGAAGCCGTCCGTCTCCGTCCCGGCATGTACATCGGCTCGACGGGCAAGAGCGGACTTCACCACATCCTCTGGGAGATCGTCGACAACGCCATCGACGAGGCGGCAAACGGTTTCGCGGACAAGATCGACGTACATATCTACAAGGACAACTCCATTTCCGTCGAGGACAACGGGCGGGGCATTCCCACCGACATCCACCCCAAGACGCACGTCTCGGGCGTGCAGGTCGTCTTTACCCAGCTTCACGCGGGCGGCAAGTTCGACGAGCACAACTATTCCTTCTCGGGCGGTCTGCACGGCGTCGGCGCTTCCGTCACGAACGCCCTTTCCAAGTGGCTGAACGTACGGGTCTGCCGCGACGGAAAGACCTTTGAAATGGGCTTCAAGTCCTACTATGACCCCAAAAAGAAGAAGTATGAATCGGGCATTCCGACGGGACCGCTGACGGACGTCAAGAAGCGCACCAAAAAACACGGCACCTTTGTGCATTTCCTGCCCGATGACGCCGTGTTCGGCGAAGTCGTCGTCGACACCGAGACGGTCAACCGCCGCCTGCGGGAACTTGCCTATCTCAACAAGGGCGTCTCGATCTCTCTCACCGACGACCGCATGACGATGAACGAAGCCATCGCGGGCGAGGAGTCCGAAGAGGGGACGCAGGTCCAGCTCGGCATCGACGGCATGCAGCCCTATTCCGTCACATACTGTTTCGACGGCGGCATTGCCGACTTCGTCTCCGCGATCAACGAAAAGAAGGAGACCCTCTACCGCAAGCCGCTCTCCTACCGCGGGGAGAAGGACGGCATCATCGTCGAATTCGCCATTCAGCACACGACGGACTTCACCGAGAGCCTGTTCTCCTTCGTCAACAACATTCCGACGCCCGAGGGCGGCACGCACGAGGCGGGCTTCCGCAGCGGTCTGACGCGCGTCCTCAACGCCTACGCGAGGGATAATAAGCTCCTCAAGGCGCAGGAAGGCTTCCTCGGCGACGACTTCCGCGAGGGACTCAACGTCGTCCTCTCGGTCAAGATGAAGAACGTACAGTTCGAGGGGCAGACCAAGACCAAGCTCGGCAACCCCGAAGCGAGGGCGAGCGTCGAGAGCGTCACGGTCGAGGGCTTGAAGGCGCTCTCCTCCGACGCCAAGAACAAGAAGGCGTTTGACGAGATCATCAAAAAGGCGCAGGGCGCGGCGAGGGTGCGCGTGGCGACGCGGCAGGCGAAGGACACCGCCCGTGCCAAGAACTCCATCGATTCCCTGCAGCTCGTCGGAAAACTTGCTTCCTGTACGGGGAAGAAGCCCGAACTCAACGAACTCTTCATCGTCGAGGGCGATTCGGCGGGCGGCACGGCGAAACAGGCAAGGGTCAGGCAATTCCAGTCCATTCTGCCTCTCCGCGGGAAGCCGCTCAACGTCGAGAAGAAGCGTCTCGACCAAGTGCTCGCCAATGAGGAGATCCGCACGATGATCTCCGCCCTCGGCGCGGGCGTGGGGAACGATTTCAACGTCGACAAGATCAACTATCATAAAGTCATCATTCTCTCCGATGCCGACCAGGACGGCTTCCACATCCGCTGCATTCTCCTGACCTTCTTCTTCCGCTACATGCGGGAACTCGTCAACGCAGGGCACGTCTACATCGGCATGCCGCCCCTCTACAAGGTCTACAAGCAGAACAGTTCGGTCGAGGAATATGCCTACGACGACAACGAACTGCAGGAGAAGATCCAGAAAGTCGGAAAGGGGTACCTCATCCAGCGCTACAAGGGTCTCGGCGAAATGAGCGCCGACCAGCTCTGGAAAACGACGATGGACCCCGCGCGGCGCAACCTCACGCAGGTGACGGTGGAAGATGCCATCGCCGCCGACGACATGATCACGAAGCTCATGGGCGACGCCGTCGAGGGAAGAAAGGAATTTTTGAACAAGCACGCCAATTTCAACAAAGTAGACACATTCCTTGCGCGTGTCAACAAGAAGGGAGGTACGGGCGATGAAGAAGAATGAGATGCGTGAAGTCGTGCCGCAAGGGCAGCTCTTTGTCACTCCCTTGGAGGAAGTTTTGCCCCAGTCCATGCTCCCGTATGCGGAGTTCGTCATCCTCGACAGGGCGCTTCCCCGCGTGGAGGACGGCTTGAAGCCCGTCCAGCGCAGGATCCTCTATACAATGTATGAAATGGGACTGATGCCCGACAAGCCGCACAAGAAATCGGCGCGTATCGTCGGCGATTGCATGGGAAAATATCACCCCCATGGCGACAGTTCCGTCTATGACGCGATGGTCCGCATGGCGCAGGACTTCAACATGGGCATGACGCTCGTCAACGGGCACGGCAACTTCGGCTCCGTCGACGGCGACCCCGCCGCCGCCATGCGCTATACCGAGGCAAGGCTCGAGCCGCTCGCGCTGGAGCTTCTGAAGGACATCGACAAGGACACGGTGCCTTTCTCGCTGAACTTCGACGACTCGCTCAAAGAGCCGAATATGCTCCCCGGGCGCTTCCCCAACCTTCTCGTCAACGGCGCCTCGGGCATCGCCGTCGGACTTGCGACGAACATTCCGCCCCACAACCTCGGGGAAGTGATCAGCGGCGTCGTCGCCTACATCGACAACCCCCGCATCTCCCTTCAGAAGATGATGAAGTACATTCCCGCCCCCGATTTCCCGACGGGCGGCAAGATCATCGGCAGGGAACTCGAACAGGCATATGCGACGGGCAAGGGCAAGATCTCCGTCCGCGCCAAAGTCTCCGTCGAGATCGCCGAGGGGGAACGCCCGACGGGAGAGGACGATCCCAACGTCAAGCGCAACATCGTCATCACCGAATTTCCCTATCAGGTCAACAAGGCGAACCTTCTTCGCAAGATCGCAGAACTGCGGGAGCAGAAGAGCGAACTTGCGCCCATCACAAAAGTCGTGGACGAGAGCGACAGGAGCGGCATGCGCGCTGTCATCGAACTGCGTGGCACGGGCAAGGATGCCGAGAACGTCCTCGCCGCCCTCTATAAATACACCGAACTCGAGGTGAGCTTCGGCATCAACATGGTGGCGATCGCAAAGGGCAAGCCCATGCTCATGGGACTTCTCGACATCATCGGCTACTATGTGGAATACCAGCGCGAGGTCGTCCTCCGCAGGACGAAATTCGACCTCAATCAGGCAAAAGAGCGCTGCCATATTCTCGAAGGTCTCATCATCGCCGTCCGCAACATCGACGAAGTCATCAAGATCATCAAGTCCGCCGAGAGCACATCCGACGCGCGGGAAAAACTCAAAAAGCGCTTTCAGCTCTCCGAAAAACAGGCGCAGGCGATCCTCGATCTCCGTCTTGCCCGCCTGACCAAGCTCGAGGTGTTCAAGCTCGAGGAAGAACTCAAACATCTCAAGAAGCTCATCGAGGAATTGACCGCGATCGTCGGCAGCAACAAGCTGCAGCTCGAGGTCGTCAAAAAGGAGATCACCGAACTGGGCAAGAAGTACGCCGTTCCGAGAAAATCGTCCCTTCCCGAGAGCGAGGACGAGGCATTTGCGGAGCGCTACGACGTCTATGTCCCCGGGGAACCCGCACAGCTCTTCCTCACCGCCGACGGCAAGCTCAAGTGCGTGGAAGAGAAGAAACTCAAGGGCGTGACGCAGGAGATCAACGCTTCCATGAAGAAGGGGAACATCATTGTGAAGAAAGTTCCCATCCTCTCCAATGCCGACGCGCTCGTCATCACCGACAAAGCGAACTGCTACCGCTTCAACATGCGGGAATGCATGCGCAAGTGGTCGGATGCGGGACTCAAACTCTCCGACATCACCGACGCCGCCAAGGACGAGAAGGTCGCCGCCGTGTTCTCCGAGGAAGAGAAGGGGACCCTGCTCTTCGTCACGGAGAAGGGCGAGATCATGGGACGCGACCTCGAGGACATCGCCATGGGCAAGGGGTCTGTTGTCAAGATGGAAGAGGGGGACAGGCTCGTCTCCGTCGAATGGTACGATCCCGACGAAAAGACTCTCTTCTTCGTCACGAGAGGGGGCATGTGTCTCAACATGAAGATGGACGAAGTGCCCGTCAGAAAGACGGCGGCGACCTGCGTCAAGGGCATGGGCGTCAAGAAAGGGGACGCCGTCCTCTGGGCAAGCCAGATCGAGGACTACGGCGAACTCGTGCTCGCGACCTCGGGCGGCAGATTCAAGCGCGTCATCGTCTCGCAGATCGATCCGCTCAACCGCGGTGCGATGGGTGTCCGCGTCGCCGACATGAAGGAAGATAAGGTCATCTTCGCGGGCTATGTGACGGAGCCGTACTCCCTTGCGGTGTTCACCGAAGAGGGGAATGTAGAAGCGCTCTCCACCGAGGACATTCCGATCGATGCGACGTACACGCGCGGCAGAACGCTCAAGGTCAAATGGACGGCAAAGGAACTCATTCAAATCAAATATTGACGAGCCGCCTAATCCGTCCGTGGAGTGATTGGGAATTCCCCCCCACCACCCGCTACGCGGGAGTCTCCCCCCCCGAAGGGGTAGGCTCTCCCCAGACCTTACCCCCCACGGGGTGGAGCAACGCATTCTGCGAAAAGTCCAGTGAACTTTTCGCGCGTTGCGACAGGAGCGAGCGCATTCTCTCGCGCGAGCGGTGACCGAATGCGGGTCTCTACCCGCATGAGACAGGTGGCACGGCGAAGCCGTGACGAATGGGGGGGATCACGCCCACCACTACGTCACCACCCCCTTCATCACCGTAAAAAAACGCACAAAAAACTCCCGCAAAGGGAGTTTTTTCATCCATGGAGAAATTTGGAAGCATTCTCCGCGCATTCGGCGGGGCGGAGAGAACCAAAATTTTTCAAATTCTCTTTACACGGGAAAAAATTTGTTGTATAATGATACAGAACGAAAGAGGGTCTCATGGGCGTTATTTTCGGAAACTGGAAATACATCTTCAAAAATCTCTGGTCTGTGCTGCCGTTCGCAGCCTTACCGGCGGTTTGTCTTGCCGTGACCCTCGACTATGACGCGATCCATACCGTGACGCACGCCTTCTTCACGGGCGGTCTGCACGATATGGAATTTTTCTATCTCTTCCGCGCCTTCTCGATCGTGCGGGTGGACCATGTGTGGAGCGCTCTCATCTCCGTGCTCGCGCTCCTCGTTTCGAGTGTCTGCTTCACTCTCATGCTCATCTTTGTCGAGAAGCACATGCGCATCGGGAAGAGGACCTTGAGCGGGCTGAAGCGGCAATTCACATGGCTGATCTTGCCCGTGTTCTGCATGGCGATCTTCTACCTCGCCCTCTATGAAGTGTTTGCGGTGATCGTCTCCGCCCTTCTCTATGTCGTGTGCAGGCTCCCGTCGACGGCGTTTTTGTACATTCTCTTCCTCGCCGTCATCGCCATGTTCGCCTTTTTGCTCCTGTACGTCGTGACCCTTTTGTATCTCTTCCTTCCCTGCAAACAGGTGACGGGATTCAAGACATATGACGCGTTTTTCTATTCCTACCGTCTCATGACGGGGGTGCGGGGCAAGCTGCTCTTGTCCTTCGGCATCTCCATCACGGGGAGCTTTGTGATCCTGTCCGCGGCGTCCCTTCTGCCCTTGTCCGTCTTTATCATCATCGTGCTCATTCTCTGCGCCTTCCTCTTCATGAGCTTCGGCGTGCGCATGGAGACGGTGTACTTCCGCACGGATAAGCTGGACAGAGAGGACCAACTCAAGAGTTATCGGGAGTTTTCGCTATGAGATTCCGCCATGCCGTCCATATCGCATCGGAAAATTTTTCATCCGTATTCAAATTGCTCCTCTATCGCCTGTTTGTGGCGGCGATCTTCGGGAGCCTCGCCTATGTCATTCTCTCGCTGGGGCTTTCCGCCATCACGGAGAGCTTGGAAGTCGCAAATCTGAAAGATCTCGCGGGAGAATTTCTCCATGCGCTCGTGACGGGGCAGGGTGAGATTCTGCAGGGCTTGCCGCAGCAGTTCAGGGACGCCTTCACGGCGCTTTTGAAGCTCATCGCCTTCAACCAGCCCTCGATCATCGGGTGCTGCATCGGGATCGTCTTTTTATACCTGCTCTCCCGTTTCGTGAACGGGCTTGCGCTCTTTGCGATCGCGAACAGCGTCAACGACAGGATGGGAACATACGCGCGGACGTCCTTCTCGCAGTCCTACTTCAAGAGCATCGGGAAGGCGGCGCTCTATCAGGTCATCTATGTGCCGCTCTGCTTCGTCTATGACGCGCTGATGCTCGCGGCATGCTGGTTTTTCTTCTTCTATGCGCCCTCGTTCCTGCCCTCTTGGGGGTTCGTCACCGTGCTCATCGCCGTGTCGCTGACCCTGACGGCGATCGTTGCCTTGGAAGCGCTCAAGATGACGCTCATCTCGGCATGGATCCCCGCAGTCGTCGCAGACAAGGACGGGATCACGCACGCCTTCCGCGCGAGCGTCAGGAGCGGGAAGTCCTTCAAAGCGAGATACGGCGCCTTTGTCACGGCGATCTATCTCATTCTCGCCGTCAACGTGCTGTTCGCGTTTGCGACGGTCGGAAGCGCCCTGCTCCTCACCGTCCCGACCAGCTACATCTTCCTCTTGAGCTTACAGTTCGTCAACTACTATCTTGACAGCGGCAAGAAATATTTCATCACCAAAAATACCATTGTGGACGCTTCCGAAATGCAGCCGTAAGGGCCGGACGGAGCGTCCTTTTCAAAGAAGGAGGGATCCATGAACTATCAGCAAAACTATCAAAAATGGGTGAACGACCCGAGACTTCCCGCGGACTGCAAAGAGAGCCTTCTCGCGATCGAAACGGACGAAAAGGAGAAGGAATACCGCTTCGGCGGGGAGCTTGAATTCGGCACGGCGGGCATGCGCGGCATCATCGGCTGCGGCATGAACATGATGAACTGCTTCACCGTCATGCGGGCGACCGAAGGGCTTTCCATGTACATCAAGACGCTTCCCGAAGAGGACGTCCGCCGCGGCGTCGTCATTTCATACGACACGCGGAGAAACAGCCGCCTGTTCGCCGAAAAAGCGGCATCCGTGCTCGCCAAGAACGGCATCAAAGCCTATCTCTTCGACGACGTGCACCCCGTTCCCATGCTCTCCTATGCCGTCCGATACCTGCACACGATCGCGGGCATCATGATCACGGCTTCCCACAATCCCAAGGAATACAACGGCTATAAAGTCTACGGCGAGGACGGAGCGCAGATGTCGCCCGAGGCGACGGCGGTCGTCGTGAAGTTCATCAACGGCATCGACGACTATCTGTCCGTCTCGGGAGAACCCGACAGCCCGCTCATCGTCCCCGTTCCCAAGGAAGTCGACGAGACGTACATTCGGGAGCTTTCCAAGCTGACTCTCTCCGAGGAAGCCGTCAAGAAATGCGGGAAGGACCTCAAACTCGTCTATACCCCCGTGCACGGCTCGGGCTATGTCCCCGTCATGACGATCCTCAAAAAGCTCGGCATCCACGTCACCGTCGTCGAAGAACAGACGACGAAGGACACCGAGTTCTCGACGGTCAAGGTCCCCAACCCCGAATTCAAGGAGACCCTCTCCATGGGCATCGACCTCGCCGAAAAGATCCACGCCGACGTCGTGTTCGGCACCGACCCCGATTCCGACCGTCTCGGCGTCGCCGTCAAGAACGGCAAGGGCGAATTTACGGCGCTCTCGGGCAATCAGGTCGGCATTCTGCTCCTCGACTACATTTTGACCCGTCTCAAGGAAGAAAACGCCCTTCCCGAAAACGCCGCCGTCGTCAAGTCCTTCGTTTCGACGGGCATGGCGAGAGCGATCTGCGAGGACTTCGGCGTCGCCCTCTTCGAGACGCCCGTCGGATTTAAGTTCATCGGCGAAAAGATCAAGGAATGGGAAAAGGACGGCTCGCACACCTATGTGTTCGGCTTTGAGGAGTCGTGCGGATACCTTCGCGGCACGCACGCACGGGACAAGGACGCTGTCGTCGCGTCCATGCTCTGCGCCGAAATGGTCTGCTACTACACCTACATCGGCAAGACGGTCTGGGGGAGACTCGAGGAGATCTACCAAAAGTACGGCTTCGTCCTCGACAAGAATGTCTCCGTCCAGTATTCGGGTCTCAACGCGATGAAGGAGATGAACGCGGTCGTCGATGCGCTCAAGTCCGTCAAGGTCACATCCTTCGGGGACTTCTCCGTCGAAGCGGTGCGGGACTACTCGAACGACGTTCGGACGGCGGCGGACGGAAGCAAGACGCCCCTTCATATCCCGAAATGCAACTGCGTCTACTATGAACTTTCGGGCGGGAGCTTTGTGTGTGTCCGTCCGAGCGGAACGGAGCCGAAACTCAAGATCTACTATTCCATCCGCGCCAAGGACGAGGCGGCGGCGGAGGAGAAGATGAACGCCGTCAAGGCGGACGTCGACAAGCTCCTCGCATCCGTCCGATGACCGAAATAAGAAAATTTTCCCTCGGGGTATTTTCCGAGGGATTTTTCTTGACAGGAGAGGGGAACTGTGCTATAATAACAAATGTTATATAACACATGTCATAAACGGAGGGAAAAATGCCGAAAAAGAGAAGGATCACCGAAGAGATGGCGCTTGCCGCGGCGGCGGAGATCGTCAAGACGGGCGGAGCGGAAATGCTCAACGTCCGTGCGCTCGCCAAGGCGCTCGACTGTTCTACGCAGCCGATCTATTCGCTCTTCCGCAGCATGGAAGGGCTATGGCGTGCGCTCATCGCGGATGCAAAGCGACAGTATCGCCGCCACATCGACGCCTACCTCAACGAAGAGGGAACAAACGGCTACGAGGCGTACGGAAAGGGGTTCGTCAGTTTTGCAAAGAAGGAGCAGGGACTCTTCCGTCTCCTCTTCCTGACGGGCAAGGGCACGCCCGATCCCTTCCTTGACGACATCGAGACGGAAATGATGACCCTCTACCATATGCCCGAGGAGACGGCTGCCGCCTTCCATGCGGACATGAGCGTCTTTTCGTTCGGACTTGCGGTGCTCGTCAACAAACAGGCGGACGCCCTGTCGGAAGAGCAGATCTCCGAGGCATTCAAGCGGCAATTCTATGCCCTCTATTCCTTCTACTTCCCTAACCGCGAACGCTTTTGGGAGAAAACTTCTTAATTTTATATATCCATGAACAGTATCGAGATCAGACATCTGAAGAAATATTTCGGCGAGGTCAAGGCCGTGGACGACATCTCCTTTTCCGTCGGAGAGGGGGAGTTTTTCGCGTTCCTCGGCGTCAACGGCGCGGGGAAGAGCACGACCATCTCCGTCCTCTGCGGCAAGGAGCAAAAGACGGACGGGACCGTCGAAATCGAGGGAAAACCCGTCGACAAGGACACAAAACGCGTACTTGGGGTCGTTTTTCAGGACAGCGTGCTCGACAGGGCGATCTCCGTGCGCGAAAACCTCGCCTGCCGCGCCGCACTCTATGGAATTACGGGAATGGGGTTCAAAAACCGCCTCGGAGAGCTGAATGAACTGCTCTCCCTCGACGAGATCCTCAAGCGTCCCGTCGGAAAGCTCTCGGGCGGACAGAGGAGAAGGGCGGATATCGCCAGAGCGCTCATCCATTCGCCCCGCATCCTCATCTTGGACGAGCCGACGACGGGTCTCGACCCCCAGACACGCATGCAGGTATGGGAAGCTGTGCATATGCTCCGTAAAACGCAGCATATCACGGTGTTTTTGACCACGCACTACATGGAAGAAGCGGCTGATGCGGACCATGTCGTCATTCTCGACGGCGGGAAGATCAAGGCGGACGACACCCCGCTCGATCTCAAAAATCGGTACGCCTATGACGCAATTACCCTGTACCATGTCCGAGAGGAAGCGCTCCGGAATCTCTCCATACCCTATGAGAGGGTAGGAGAGGGCTTCCGCATCCGCATCGCAAGCACGGCTGAGGCGACGAAACTCATCTCGGCGTACCCCGATCTTTTCACCGATTACGAGGTGACGAAAGGGGGCATGGACGAAGTTTTCCTTGCCGTCACGGGAAAACGGGGAGGGGACGTATGAGAACGCAGCTCTTCTCCCTCATCAAGCGGAACTGTACGGTGTTTTTCAAGGACAAGGGAGTATTTTTCCCGTCTCTCCTCTCGCCGCTCATCCTGCTCTTTCTCTTCATCGCTTTCTTGGGGAATGTCTACCGCGACAGTATCCGATCCATTGTCGAGGGATTTGAAATTTCAAGTTCTCTCGTCGAGAGCATCGCGAGCGGCTGGCTCGTCTCGTCCCTTCTCTCCGTCTGTGCCGTGACGGTCGCCTTCACCGCAAACACCGTCATGGTACAGGACAGGGTCTCGGGCGCCCGCAATGATTTTTTGGTCTCTCCCGTCTCCGAACGCGTCCTCGCGCTCTCCTACTTTCTCGCGACCTATCTCGTCACCGCGGCGATGTGTTTCGTTGCGCTCGGGGCGGGATTCATCTACATTGCCGCGGCGGGCTGGCACCTCTCCGCCTTGGACGTCCTATGCACGGTCGGCGACCTCTTGCTCCTGATCCTCTTCGGAACGTCCCTTTCCACGCTCGTCTGTACGTTCCTGAAGTCGCAAGGCTCCGTCACGGCGGTACAGGCGACCGTCTCCGCCGCTTACGGCTTCCTCTGCGGCGCCTATATGCCCCTTTCGAACCTCACTTCATGGCTGAAAAACGCCCTCATGTTCCTGCCGGGGACGTACGGCACGGGACTGACGCACCTGCACCTCATGGGCGGAGCGATCGGGGCAATGGCGGATGAGGGGATCCCCGCGCAGATGATCGACGGAATGAAAGAGGGCTTCGACTGCACGCTGACCTTCTTCGGAAGCGACGTGAAAGTCTGGGTCTGCTATCTCGTGCTTGCCGCGGCGGGTGTTTTGCTCCTCGGCGTCTGCCTTGCGATCCATTTGAGACCGAAGAGGGGGGCATCTGAAACTTGACAAGGACACCCATAAAATGGTATAATGCTTCCTACAGGTCAAACGGCTATGAAAGTCAATGTAAAAAAACTCGATCAAGACGCAAAAATGCCCGCATATTCGTCGAATTTTGCGGCAGGCGCCGACCTCTATGCTTTGGAAGGGGCGGAGATCGGAGCGGGCGAGACGAAATTCCTGCATACGGGGATCGCGATCGAACTTCCCGAGGGGACGGTCGGTCTCGTCTACGCGCGGAGCGGTCTCGCGTCGAAGCAGGACCTTGCGCCCGCCAATAAGGTGGGGGTCATCGACTGCGATTACCGCGGCGAGATCATCGTCGCCATGCACAATCACGGAAGGGAGACGCGCACCGTCCTCGCGGGGGACAGGATCGCCCAGCTCGTCATCGCGCCCTACTATACGGCGGAGTTTGAAGAAGCGGAGACACTCTCAAATACCGTCCGCGGCGTCGGCGGCTTCGGCTCGACAGGGAAATAAGTGTTTCGAACGTATTTTGTTTTTTTCGTCCACCCCTTGCCCACCCCTTGAGGGAAGAATTTTGCATTCTGCCAAAGATTGATAATCTTTGGCGCAAAATTCTTATAGCATTTGCCCATATGCATGGGCAAATGCCGACCAAACGCGGGTCTCTACCCGCGCGCGAGGGTGCCCCCGAAGGGGGGCGGAAGGGGTGTCCTTCAAAACAAAATACGTTCGAGCGATGTAACACTGTTCATCAATTAGGTCTGTCCGAATACGTTATATGTACGGACATTAAGGTTCCCGTAGGGTACCGCGTCGCGACACTGCGCAGTTTGCGCAGCTTTGCGGAAACGCAAAGCCGTCGCCTGAAACGCAGGTCGCTCCTTTTCCAAAAAATCTTGCTTCGCAATATTTTTTGGATGCCTTTGGCTCTGGCGGGGCGCCACGCGCAGTGATTGGGAAATGTTCCGCTTTCATACCCTCTCCGTGGGAGAGGGTCACCGCATTCCTTGCCCACCCCTTGAGGGAAGAATTTTGCATTCTGCCAAAGATTGATAATCTTTGGCGCAAAATTCTTATAGCAT
>CANQUD010000017.1 GCA_947626935.1 uncultured Clostridia bacterium
GGTCGTAGAACGTGAATTTTGTGAGTTGTGTTTTTCCTTCCATATTACCTCCTAAAATTTGTAGTTCGCCGCTGTTTACCGACTGCGACGGAAGTCAGAAGTTCTGCATTGGTATCACCTCCGAGGCAACAAAAAACCCACGACGATTGCCGTGAGCTTTCCGTTGCTATTTTGTTTTCGGCGGGCATTTGCCCCTCCATATACTAACACTCGGGCGCACCCGAATTATTCCGCGCACCGTAAAATTTTTTATTTTTTCTTTTTGGCGTACTTCTTGATCGTCGCTTCGATGTCCGTATTCTCGTCCGCAACGACAACGCCGAGCGCGCGCAACAGCTCGTCGTTCCGCTTCTTCATCTGCGGCGCGATCTTCGGGATAAACCGCTTTTCCGCAAATTGTCCCGCCGTCATCTCCACGCGCTTTGCGATCCTCTCTTGCTCCGCAAGATACTTTTCGTAACTTGCTTGACTCGGTTCGGGCGTGATTGCTCTTCGCCGCTCCATCTCCGTCACAAGGCAGTAATAGAGCCATATAAAGATGTCCGCTTGGTCGTCCAACCCTTGATAATAGAATATCCTCTGAAAGAGCGGCGGGAGTTCTTTGATAAGCTCTATCGACCGCCATTCCTTGTCGGGGTTATCGTCATATTCTTCTTCTGCGATATAGAGAAAGAGAATTTTATAGACGTAATGATAATACTCTCCGAAGCTGTAAAAGTAGACGAGAAACTCTTCCAACATCCGCTCGCCGACGAGATAGTTGAAGGTCTCCGCGATCACGTCGATATGGTGCGGCATCTTATGGGAGTAGAGGAACTTCTTCCATTCGATCTCAAATTCTATCTCTATATCGGAGAGCGCACCGTCATTCATGCGCTCATGCTCGATCCGATCCAAGACTTCCGAAAGCTCTTTGGATACATAACTCTGCGACTTCCCGAGCTTCTTTGCGACGAACTTCTGCGAAACATCTTGCTCATACGCTTTGAGGATGATCTTGTCCTCTTTGGGAAAATGTTTGACGAGCGCGGCTCTGTCCATTTTCTCGGCGAGGGCGTTTTCCAAATCGTAAGTCCCTTCGTCCGCGAGACAGTCCCACGGGTTGGTTTCGTCGTCGTCCTCCGAAAGCAGACCGCGCCGACGGACGTATTGTTCCACATCGAGGGCGCGGCGGTCATGTTTATGGTTGTTGTTATGTTCGATCCTGTCCCGCTCCACGAGCGCGGCGTACACCTCGGGCGGCACTTTGACGGGAATGATATAGTAGTCCTTCTGACGATAATATCTACCGCTCTGCGGCTCTTCCAAAGAGGTGTAGAAGTATGTAACAAGACCGTCCTCGTCCGCTTTCCGATGGGGACGGTTGAGCTTTCTCCCGCTCAACATTCCGTATTCGATATTCGGCTTCGCCTTGTTGTAGGTGTACTTCGTCACATCTTTATCTTATCACTCTCCACCATAAATGTCAATCAAAATGCGAACGTTTGTTTTGATTATTTTGCCCGTATCCCCGAGTTTTAGAAATATTTTAAGCGACTTATAACTAAATGTTCTACTTAATTGTTTTTCGTTCTTATACGCTTTAATACTTCTTCAACTGGGGCTTTGTCTTTCATATCCGGCGGAATAATTATTTTGTCGTCTGGTAAAATACACCCACTTAAAATGCTATTAATGTCTATCTCCCAAGCATTTACTATAGTTAATTCCGTAAGAATAATTCTTTTATCTGATAATTTGTAGGCTGAATTTTCTGTATGTGCAGCACAGATAAAATATCTTTTATATTTATTATACTCCGCTATGAAATTATCTAAATTTTGAGGATTAACAACTTCCATAGTATGAAATTTTATTGGAGTACAATAATAATTCTCTACTTCTGGCGCATTTTTCATCAGCAACCCATCATTGTATGAGACTGCTATTCTATACATATATGGATTATCAGCGGATACGCCCTTTATAATTGAAATTTTTATTATATTCTCTTTATCTGTCGCTCCTATTTCTTGAAGCCATTGTTCAAAAATCTGCTCCCCTATTTTTTCCACCTTAAAGACAAAACCCATAATGGGCGGAACGGGGCATGGAGAATATGCATACATCATTCCAGACCATTGCGCCTTATCCCATAAAGGAATATTGATTATACTATATGTTTTGGCTTTTAATATAACCTTATCAATAGTATATTCGTCGAAATTATTAAGATTTGATTGGAGAATGTTCCTGGAGCGCGTTAAATCAATCGGTCTTTCTCTCAAAAGTTTTATTTCTGTTTTTTGATGAGGTTTAAGATATTCTAACGAAAATATATCAAATCCAAAGAAATTATCGTCGGCGAATGGATTTATAAGATAGGCGATACGTTCAAAAATAGAATCATTGTTTATTATTTCATGCAATTGATCATGGGTAGTAAAAGATATTAGTCCACATTCGATCACCTTCATGACCAAATCTCTAAACAAGTTCTCTATGATTATACCTTTCGTTTGTCTTAAACTATCCATCGGGGGTAACGCAATGTGAATCCGCTTTGAAATTCCATCAACAAAATCAATCAAATAAGAAGCGGATTCTATAAACGTGATGCTAAAGATTATTTTTGATATCGGCGCCAATATGGTTGCTTTTTTAAAAGATACAAAAAACCCTTCAAGTGCAGCCAAAAGTGCCGAAGCAATCTTTATTTTATCAATATCATTTTCTACGTGAAATTCGAGTTCGCAGCCTAATACATTCGAGTGGAGCGAAGTTTTATCATCATACGTACTGTTAAATTTTACTGTTAAATCAGGGTATATATTTTCATTGAAATGCTTTATATAATCCTTAATATGGGCATCTTCTATGCTAGAAGCTTTAAAGCATTCTAATATTTTTCGCGCATCGCCGAGAATGTACTCAATAATAATAGTCGGTATTAGTAAGCCCAATTTATCAAAGATATCATAATATTGAGTAAGCGCATTATACATATCAAATGGACTGTTCAATAATACTCTTCCCACCATGAATTCAATGCGCTGTCTCATATCATTAAGTCGGTCATCGGTTTGATACCCAGATAATTCAAGTTTACGTTGTATCATGTTCGCCATATACATGACATTGCAAAATGGAGTTAATCTCCCTAAGCACAACTCAATTTCTGCCAACGTGTAAATGGCTTTCAAAAAAAGTGGATCATATTCGCCAGTACTTATACAATCTTTCGAAATAAAATATAATGCGTACAAAATAGAACTTCTGCTCGCCCAAAGAGCTTCTCTGTTTTTATATAATAATGAAATTTTACACAAGCTTTCTATCAAGTTGTATTGAGAATCTTCGCGTATAAACAAGGATAATGCTTTCCCCACCAAAGCAATTGCCTCGTAAATTTTATTTTGAGCGACGCAAAGCATTGCTCTTTCTATATAAATTTGTCCTTTTTTGACTCCAGCGACATAATCTCCATAATCGGCAAGGACGCTATCATAAAACGAGAAAAGTTCATCATCTTTATAACATTTTACTAATATTGATAGGCAATTTTTTAAAGTAATTATATCAAAACCTATTATCTTTTTTCCATCAGCATAAGCTTCTTTTAACTTTTTTACTGTATCTTTTATATCTAGATTTTTTATTATTTGGTTATCCAATGCGCATATTATTTTTAATTCAGCGCAGAATAAATCGTTGCATTCACTAAGATTTATATTATCGATAAGTTGGTAAAACTCCAAAATCTCCCCTTCTGCTCTATCTTTATATTGAGCCGATAGGGAAAGTGGAGCAATAGAGGTAATTAAATTTGAGTATCGCTCAATGTCCCAAATAAAACGAGTACCCTTTATTAGTTTTTTAAACTCGTCTAATGCATATAAATAATCCTCGTATTTTTCGTACCAGTATAACGACTTCCAAGCATAATCATAATATGCATTTTTTAATAATGCATTGGATTGCGTTTCTTTTGCCAGTCGTATTGCAATGATAAACTTTTCTTTTACCTCCTCAAAATCCCTTTCATTTTGACAATATAAGTTTGCCAACCGTAAACTTCTTTCTGCGTTTTTATATAGTAATTCGGGGTTGTCCCTGTCTTTTTCCAGCTCCTCTTCTATTTTTTTAATTTGCAGGCTTCTTTTATGGTCATTTGCACCTTCTTGATAATCTTCATTTCTACGACAATCAATATGCAACTCTTTTTCTACTAAATCATAATAATCTCTATTGATTACTTCCGTAAGAATCCAGTTTTTATCAAGTATAATAATTTTAATCCTATCTTTATATGTATCTATTATAGTTGCGCGATCTTTACTTTTTGCAAGCCGACTAGTAATAAAGTAAATGGTCGAGTAGTCTCTTTGGGTTGATAAAATTGACTCTATGTCATGTTTACATTTTGCTTTCCAATCTGCTTTCACTGAAAAGGCGAAAGCCCAAGATTCATTGCCAGAATCTGTGCTTGCTATGCCCCAATAGAGAGATATGGCTTTTGACACAGGAAAATTGGTGGCATCTGTTTTTCCGTCTCCTCCACCATACGGACCTGTACCTGGAACAATATTAGGGCATATAACTCTTTTGCAAAGTTGAGTAGCAAAATTTTCAAAATCCTTTTCTTGATTTTTGCTAGACAGATTTTCAAAATGATATTCCAATTCTGCCCTATCTATTGTGTATTTGTGAGATACAACTGAATCGGAAAACCGTTCAGTTCTTAATGTTTTCATAAAGTTTTTAGGGCTCGGAACATTTTCTTTTCGTATTTCCATATCTTTACTCCATAGCTTTGATCATGGCTTCGACGAAGGAAATTTCATCGGGGGACAAACGGCTTTTGTAGCCGCTTATTTTTTCGACAACAAGTTTTGCGCCTTGAGCGCACAAAAAATTTTCGGCGTTGATATATGCTTGCTCGTAGGTGAGGGGCGGTTGCGTGTTGACAGTATTCCACACAAGAGTTTCAAGAGAATATTTTATCGTCAGCGCTCTTATATGTTCCTGCATCTTTTGGAACTGTCGTGCGCGATAATATTCGCGCAGTTTTTGCACATCGTCGCAAAGGTCAAAAATTTCTTTTACATCTTTGAACTTTTCAAAAACCTCTAAATAATCGTTCATACTTTTGTCCTTTTAGCTTTGGAAAAATCCGTCCGTTTCGAAGATATGTGTCAGTTCATCATTGCTCATACAGCGAGCAACCTTTTCGCGGATAGAACTTTTTGACATATCCAAACGGAATGCTTTTTCCTTTCCGACAGAGTCTTTTTCCAATCTGATAAGCTGAATGCGTCCCACTCCCGGGTTTTGCCTTGCATATTCCGCAAAGCCTTTTGCCTTGCCGAGGTTATCCGCCCTTGACGGATCGTGCGGTTCGAGTATATCCACAACATAATCGGTGCCTTCGCGGCGAACGATCAGGAAATCGGGATATGTCGGTTTCATTTCCCCGTTGATTTCATAGGGAATGCAGAGCGCCCAAGACTTTCTGTCATAATTGCGCAACCAACATACAAAATCATCTCGATTTTCTTCTTCGGCTATAACAGCACTTTCCCAACTATTGAGTTTGATATGTGCAGTCCCTGAATCATCTACAAAAAGATGATTGCTATACGCTTTCCCGGCAGTATCCCGCGGGACGCGAATTGTTTCGGGCAATCTGAAATTGTGCTTACTTATTACATCGCCATTGGAAACTATGTCATCATAACGTTTTTTGAACTGATCCGAAAGAGAAACCGTGCGCCGCCGGTAAGTATCGTTCAGCTCGTGAAAGCGATTTTTCGCGTATTCATTGAGCGCATCCATGCAGCCTGCATTGGCGACAAAGATAATGACGTGTATTTTGAGATCGATCAATTCTTCGTCGTTAAAATATCGATTCACATACGCATTAGCAACGCCCTCGCTTCCAAGACGAATTTCCGCAAGTCGGCATTGACGCTCAATGTCCGTATCCGTCGTAGAAAACAAGTCGTAAGTAGCATAATTGTCTATCGAATTTCCGAATACATCAAAAATCTGCGCTGTCAACTTAAACTGCGACACTTTTTCGGCAAGCGCGTCGTAATCTCCCTGTTCTTTCAGCGTTTCGATATGCTTGTGGATCATCTCGGTGATGTCGGAGATTACGCGCTCTTTTGCGTCGATATCAATATGCGTTTGTGTCAAAAGGCGGGCAAGCGCATACAGAGATTTCAAGTAATCGGTGATGCGTGTCGTGCGAACATCATAAGTCAAAAGTCCCATATCGTTTATTGCGCGCACAATAGCCTCACGGTCAAGCTTGGGAGATGGCGAGGTGTTTTCCCGACTCGTTTCTTGTATAGGCGCTTCGTTTGAACGAGGGACAACAACGGGCGAGGAAATATGGTCGGTTTCGCCAGGCTGTGCGGTGTCCGCTTGGTCTTGAGCGTATTCTTCCAAAGGAGTAGCGGGGACAACGGGCTGTACATCGTCCGATATGTTTGCATGAGCGCCGGCGGGAGCGGGAATCTGTCCCTCTGCCACTTGCGGCACTTTTCCATCGGAACTTTGACTTGAAGGGCGAAGAGATAACGTGCTGTAACTATCATTCCCAAGCGCTTCTGCCTCGATATCGGTAGGTATCGTCGCGCCTTCCTCGTTTTGCAAGGCGTTCACCACATCGCGCACAGTAGTTTCATTGAACTGCGGCAAAAACAGATGAACGTCGTTGAGCGTTTCGTCCACTTTGATATGCTGTTGGAGCGGAGTACGCACCATTCGCCCAAGCAATTGAGCAATATAGGTGTAATCGACCGCGCGGCGGAAAGACATCATCGTCTCTGCGCGAGGGCAATCCCAACCCGTCGAAAGGGTTTCCTTGAAGAAAACCACTCTGATGCGTTTATCGTCCGCAATGCGCGAAGGTTCGCAATAGGGGACATCCAAGCCGTTGATTTGGATTGTAGACGTTCCCTCTCCGAAAGCATGAACAACTTGTCCCGCCGAAAAACGGTTTCCAAGCCTTTCCTCTATGGTATGCAGACATTCATCGAGATCCGTTGCAGAGATTTGATGACTTGTGCCGTTCTGCACCTGAATGACGAAAATGGGATTGACCTGCGTATAGTGCTGTTCATAGCAATACTGATACCAATGATCCCATTTCTCTTTCCATTCGTCCGTCGCCGCCTGCAAGACCGCCATGTCGTTGCCCGCATGTTCGGGATATGTAATTACGATTTTGTCTTTCAATAGTCCCGAAGCGCGCACCTCGCTTGGCGTAGTCGTCACATAATGCGTGGTAGATTGAATACCCTCTGCCAAGCGATTGAACCTCTGCGGCGTGGCAGTCATGCCGATGACCACGGGCATGGGCGGCAGCCGATCCGCTTCCGAACCTTTCAAGAACTTCTGCATGATCGTCGTGTTCTTGGTGAGATCGCTCGGCTTCTGCGCGCCGCGGTGCGCCTCGTCGATGATGAAATACAGACGATCCGATTTCTCCCGCACGGTATTTGAAAGAGTTTCCCAAATGGTATGTTGCCGTCCGTCGGAATGTTTGGTAAGATTGCTTGATTTGGAGAGCTTTTGCGTGTTAAGGAAGTATATGTGCCCATCTTCCAACAGCTCCATATCAAAGTCATCTTCCTTGATGGTGACGCATTGATTGAGCCGAATTTTATCTGCTTTCAAATCGATTTTTAGGCGAGATTGCTCATTGAGTTGGGGAGAATCCGAAAGCCAAACAAAAATCGCATCGTTCTGATCGGGATAGCGTTCGTCGCCATAGTAGATCGCCTCGATGAGCGCCGACATGACGATTGTTTTCCCCGCGCCCGTGGGAGCAGTATAGGAAACGACTTGCGGCGTATGCGTGCGATAATAGCCGCCAAGCGCTTCGGCGGTTTTCTGCCTTAAATTGGCAAGCGCTATCTTTTGAAAAGGAAACAATTCGACGTTCATCTTCTCACCTCCTGACGGTATTGATGCGGAAATTATCAAGATAGTCGCGGTAGAGCTGATAACTTTCCTTGACTTTCAGCCCCGCGATCATATCCCGATAGCCCGCTTCCGAATCGGTAACGATAAACACCGTATCGATCTCGGGATGTTCTTTCAGTTTATCGGCAAATTCTGTGTACTGCTTTTCGTCTGTTAGCACCGCAAAACGGTTCTCGGGCAAAATCAACATATCGGGTGTATGCTCATCGATGACGGGGCATCTGCCGATTGCTCCCGCTTTCATCCAAAGCGTAGGGAGCATTTCTTGGAATTGCCTTCCGAGCGCGACCGCATTTTTATCGAGGAACCCGAGTTTGAAGTAGACGGCATTTGCCTTGAATCCGTCCGCCATGGGGATGTCGCTTCCCAGATAGTTCCCCTTAAGCGGATTGCCGTTCACGTCATGTCCTTCAATGGAGCAGACGGTGCGCGGCCAATTCACATAGCGTGCGATCCCGAGTTTTTCCCATTCCTCGTCGCCGGGATGATAGCCCTTTGCGGATAGTTCTTTCGCCTCGGCATCGGAAACCTCGTTATTCGTCACCATGATACAGCGTCTATGTCCGCCGTCCTCTGCGTTGAGAAGATTGACGGCATGAAGCGTTGTCCCAGATCCCGCAAAGAAGTCAACGATAAGTGCGTTAGGCTTATTGGCGACAAAGAAACGAATAACATCATGAACAGCGTATAAGGATTTAGGAAAGGTAAATCTTTTCTCTCCAAAAATATTGCCCAACAAACGGGAGCCATATTGTGTAGCGTCATGAGAGGAAATATTCCATATATCACCAGGAACAGCACTTACAAAATCAGTATTTATATCATCAACTATAATTTCATTGTTAATGCCGCGTCCTATTTCAACAAACTCACCGTTGCAGATTTTTTCATATTCTCCGTTCTTTAATATGTAGACTGTATAACCACGTATTGCGTTGCCACCAATTTTTACGCGACCTTGCTCCATACGTTGTAAAAAAGTCTCGGTTGTCCATTGCCACCGTCCTTCTGTCCCGTTGTCTCTTATGGGCAACAAACTATATAGACCTTCTATTTGCGGAGCTTCTGATACTCCATGCGGAAGCGGATCGCCAATTTTTTCAATTTTCCCGCTTGTTTTATCAATATAAATAGGATAAAAACCACCAGGAGAATCTTCTCTTGATGCACCAGTCCCAGAGCGTTTTAATAAATCCCAGCGCACTTGTCCCGTATGAGTCCGTCCTTTGCTTGATACCCATTCACGAGGCAATTTTAATTTAGACGGTGCCGCTACACCAAAGGATATAAGATAAATGTATTCCCCGCTACGTCCAAAGCCTTCCGCGCGTGCTACCACTGCTGGATTTATTGCGCTACACACCATCTGCATTCTTGCCTCGGGGAACATCTCTTCAAGCAAACAACCAAGATGCAAATATTCTTTTTCATCGATCGTAACGATCAAAACAGAGTCTTGGGGATTAAGTAGTTTTTTCGCCAAGCGCAAACGCTTTTGCATCATAGAAAGCCATTTGCTATGACGGTATTGATCGCTCCCATCCACATAATCGTTGTTATATTTCCAATCGCGCGCGCCTGTATTGTAGGGCGGATCGATATAGATACAGTCTACTTTCCCCGCATAGAGGTATTCAAGAAGCTGCAAGGCATGATAATTGTCTGCCTCGATGAGCGTGTGCCACAAATCGCTGTCGGGCGCATTGCAGACGCTGTCCATAGGCTTCAAATAGGGATAGATTGCCTCACCGAACTCCGCAATGGAGACAAGCTCTTCTACCTTAAACTCCGCCGTCGCGCTCTTGTCTTTATTGAGGCACGTCGCAACGCCGTCCTCGATTTTGAGTACGATGTAAAAATCCCTGACTTGCCCTGTTTTCAACGCCACCTTCGAACCCTTTTTCACGGGGATATCCCAAAGCGGCGTACACTCGGGCAGATGTTCCTCAAAGACAAGCCCGAATTTTTTCTGCTTTGCGAGCTTGTCCGCCTCCGCCGCGATCCGCGCGCGCAGTTCGGGGTTTTCGATCTGTATAATGAGTTCATCCAAGATAGCCATTCTTCTTGTCTCCTTGTGTCACACAGAGACGTCTTTCGACGTCAAGTTCCTCGAATTTGCAATATCCGTGTTTATTATAGCACATTTCTTGCCCGTTCCGCTACCCAAATACGGATATTTTCTGCAACTGCGTAGGGAATTTTAGTCCACTTCGCGGAGAATTTAATCGTCCTCGTCGTCCATGTCCATGAAAATCATATCTTCAAGCTGTGCTTCCTCGTCGTCCGTGTCCACGAAGAGCCAATCAAAAATACCCATATTGCCTCCTATGATAACCTCATTATAACACACCAAATATGACAGATATAGTCATGTTTGAAAAAGAATTTTTGCCGACTTATAAATACCACGCGGGGATCTCTAAAATATTCTCGCGCAAGGCAGCGGGTTGCGGGCATAAACAGAGAATTGCGCCCGCGCCGCGCTTTTTATTTTCTATTTTGTCGAGTACGGTAAACGCCGCCGTTTCATCGGCTGTCACTTTCGCGCCTTGCTTGATTTCGATTGGATAGAGTACGCCGTTCTCCTCGATGATAAGGTCGATCTCGCTCTCTGCGTCCACTTCCTTGCCGTCTTTCAACACTTTCTTCTTATCTTTTCCGCGATAGTAAGAAACGCAGTAGCGGTAGTCAATGCCGCTGTTCGAGTAAGATTTCAGAATTTCGGAGACGACGAACGTCTCAAAAAATGCTCCGCTCATCGCGCCCACGGCAAGCGTTTCGGGCGTGAGCCAGCGGGTGAGATAGGCGGCAAGTCCCGTATCTCTGAAATAGAGTTTGGGCGTCTTGATCGCCCGTTTCAGCACCGACGAAGTGTACGGCTCTAACAAATAGATAATGCCCGAAGCCTCCAAAATGGAGATCCAATTTTTGACCGTTCCTTGATCCTTGCCAATTTCGTCGGCGATGTTGGAATAATTGAGCATTTGCCCCGTGCGCGCGGCAACGGCGACCATGAACTTGCGGAAATCGTCCAAATTCTGCACGGCGGAGAGGCTTCTCACATCCCGCTCCAAATAGGTCTTTACATAGCTTGCGTAGAACGTTCCCCAATCTACTTCACGATTTTGCAGTTCGGGATAACTTCCGCGGTGAATGATTTCCCAAATATTCTTCGGCGGCTTTGCCGTCTTGCCGCGTTCCTTCACATATTCCATTGTAGGAAGGAAAGGTATTTTGAAGTTGTCGCCCATAATCTCACGCAAAGAGAGTCCGCAAAGTTCAATAATCCCGACTCTGCCCGAGAGCGACTCGGAAACGTTCTTCATGAGTTCAAACGGCTGTGAACCCGAAAGACAGAACAGCCCGCGCTCGTCCGCTTCATCGCATTTGATCTTGATATAGCGGAAAAGATCGGTCACCCGCTGTACTTCATCGTAGATCACGGGCGGCTCGTTGAGCATTAGAAAAGTTTCGGGATTTTCCCGCGCCTGCTCCTCGATGAAAGGATCGTCGAAGGAGACATACTTTTTGTCGGGAAACAGCTTTTTCAGCATGGTCGATTTGCCCGTCTGCCGCGCCCCCGTCACCAAAATACATTTGAAAGTGCTGTCGCTCTTTTGTACGATTTCCTCAATGCTTCGGCGAATATATTTCATACCAACTCCAATAAAAAATATGACTAATCTCGAATTATTTTCCAGATTAGTCATATTATACACCATTGTAAGCGAAATGTCAACCCTAAATTTGAAATAAGAAAAAATGCTTCTTAATGCCCTTGATCGCATAGTGAGAAGCGGCGCAAGAACGTTACGGTTTTTCCAACTGCAACGCCTCTATCAGCTGGTACACCGAGGTGCAGGAGTTCCACTTCCAAATCTCAGGACGAGAGTTTTCGCCATATTTTTGCAAGTGACGTTGCATCCATTTCTGATAGACGACTTTTGCGTTCTCCGTCGCCTTCTTATAGTCGGGAATGAAGTAACTTTTGAGAAGTTCCCTGTCCGTTTTGTCGTACTTCAAACCCGCTTTCTTCTTTCCCAAATAACTGTTCAAGAGGCGTTCATGGTCGTCCGTACTCATCTCCCGCTCGCATTTTTCAAAGTGCGAAATGAGCCAAACCTCAAAGGCGCGGTTCGAGAAGGCATACTTGATGTGATACTTTTCCGCTTCTGTGATCGCGGGAACAAGTCTGCCGTCGTCGAACGTAAAATCAATATCGAACACGATCCAAACTTGATTGGAGTTCGGAAGATAACGGGTTGCGGCTCTCACAAGCCCCACGGGATCTGCGTTCTCGAAAATGATCTTTACGTCATAGATGCTCCGCTTCGACTTCAATAAGTCAAAGTAATTGTACTCCGTATTCTTGCCGTTCGTTATGATATAGAACTCGTTTCTTGTCGGTCTTTTTCCAAAAGTACGTCCCATAGCTTCACCTCAATCGCGCGTCATGTCGGGCAGTTTGGAATAAAAACCCGCAAGATATTTCTTGCTGAAAAGGTCTGTTTTGCGTACATTCTTGAAATCGGAGAGCGCAACAAGACGGCTTTCGCCATATTCGTCTTTGCTCGTAAAATAAATCTGATCGCGGCGCAAATCTTCATCCATCAACATGACGTTGTGCGCGGTGCAGATAAGCTGTGCGTTCTTCGGATTCTTGTCAATGGAATTGAATAGTTTGATCAAAAAATCTGCTACCAAGAAATGCAGTTTGGAATCCATTTCGTCGATAAAGATCACGCGACCTTGATCGAGCGCGGCGAGAAGCCAGCCGAGATAGCACAGGAGCCGAATCGTCCCCTCGGAATTGAAGCCCACGTCCTTAAAGAGCATCACGTCCTTCTGCCTCGTTACTTTCTTATCGGAATCATAAACGTCGAATGTCGTCAGCATATCAATGTTGAACAGCTTGCTATCTTCCTGCTTGATCTGCCCTCTGACGGAATCGGGTTGAATTTGAAGTTGCGTATTGAAGCGAAGCACATCGTTCAGATCTGCCATGTTTACGATCTTGTCTTTTTTGACTTCGATGCTCTTGATCCCGATATCCGCGCGTTGAAGGATCTTCAATGCTTGATAGAGATATTTTTGATTTTCCATCGTATAGATATCAAGGCTGTTCGCGTTGTTCTCGAAAACAATCAACAAGTTTTGAAACCACGCGAGAACATCCGAGAGGGAAGAGGCAATGTCCAAATGGAAATTGTTCCCGATGGATAGGAACAATGCGCTCGGAGAAAGATTGATAAGCCGCGTCGCGCCATCATCCAAGCCCGTAATTTGCAATTTTGTACCCTTTCTCTTAAATACGGGCGTCAATCTTTCTTTGCGCTTGTCTAACCATTCCGAAGTTACGATTCCGCCGCACAAGGTAAAGCCATACCGATAGAAAGTTTCGTTTTGGATCAATTCCACTTCATACAAACTTTCCCGTTCGGAAGCGTCCTCGTAAAAAGCAAAGGGTTGATTGTCATGTACGATAGGAAGTTGCGACGCCGAAAACAGAAGGACATTCTTCATATAGGCTAACGCCTTGATGACATTCGTTTTCCCCGAAGCATTGCCGCCGAAAATGATTGCTGATTTTAAGAGAATATTATCGTCCTTGGGCATTAACTTCGCATTGACGGGAAATGTATTGATCTCCTGCAATTCGCCGTCCTTGACTGCCTGCATACTCAAAACTGTTTCTTCGTAGAAAGATCTGCAATTTTTGAAGCGGAATTGTACTAACATCATCTACCTCCGTATATGACTATATTCTACCACCATTATACCCAAATGTCAATGTTTTAAGACACGATTTTGCGGTTTTTTTGCAAAAACAGCAATTAAGGCTTCTTGCTCATGATCGACGCAAAGAAGCCTGCAAAAGACAGATTGGGGAGTAGATTGGGGAGTGATTGGGGAGTAGAAGAGAGAGAATAGGCTGAAAATGGGCATTTTTTAATGATTTTTGCGTGTTTTTGGTCGATTTTTGCCCCGTTGCCACGGACTCTGACTCCGTCATTCGTTGGTTCGAATCCAGCTACCCCAGCCAAGGCGTCGCAACACGACGTATTTCCAGAGTCCTTGCCTTTTGGCGAGGACTCAACTTTTACGTCGGTTGCTCCTTTTCCCGAAAAATCTTGCTACGCAATCTTTTTCGGGAGTCCCATTGGCGCAAGGCGTATTTTGCAGAGCGGGCGTCGGGATGAACGATGCACATTAAATAAACACCTCGATGGGTTTCCACACATTTCTGTTTGTCACATCCTCTGACCAAATAGTGTTGGATAGGTAGAGCTGTGCTCCGACGGCGCGGACAAACCCCCACTTGATTTCGGGATGGCGCGATGCGTATTCCTTCAAAGCCTCAAATTTACAAGGTGCATACTTATCGATATTATTTGAACTGCCCTCTGCCGTCATGCCGCCTTTTGCTTCGATGATCCATACGTCGCCATTTGTCAATTTTATGATATAGTCCGGATAAAAATTCCCGCGACGGAACGCCATTCGATAAACGATGCTGAAATATTCGTCACCTTTATCTCCGTTTTTGTAGCACCATTCGACGGGATCGTAATTCTCACACCATTGTTCAAAAGAAATTTCCGTAAACGTGCGCTTGGGCTGGATCAGAATATTGCTCCCGTAATCCACAAACACATTTTTCTGCATGATTTTTGCGCTTCCCATGCGTTTGTGTTGCTTGTAATATTGTTCCCTCGGGATGCACCAATCCGACGAAATAATGTCGGCTTCCTCAATATCACCGATACGTTCTGCGCTGATATCGCTGAAAACAGAGATGAGCCGATCGCGGTTGTTTACGAGAAACGCGTTATATTCACGCAAACCCATGTTGTCTATCAGCTTATTCTCTCTTTCAAAGTCGATTTCTTCTTGTGACAATAAGGACATCTGCGTATCCAAAGGTCCGAACAACACACGCAAAGCATTATTGGAAATACTCTCGTCAACTTTGATCGCCCGCGCGATCCGACGTTTTGCATCCCTGATGATAAAACCGTCGTCATGGTTGTCGATTTGATGTTCTCCGCCAAAAATATGATTGAGGGTGCGAATATCATGCGTCGTTCTTGCCACGCCTTCAATTGCTTCCGCTTTCAATTTCGTTCCGAAAACATAGCCTCTACTCCTTTCCATTTCACGCCTATCCAATTTGCCGTTGCGGTCGAGATCGCAGTCCTGAAGCATTTGCTCCCGAATAACTTTCACAACTGCCTCGGGATTTACGGCATAACGGTCACTTCCGTTGAGCGTCTCTTTCTGCAAAAGGATACTCGGCGCATTCGGCTTGCGTTTATAGAGATAAGTATAGAAAGAATCGTTGATGCTACTTGTAAGGCCCTCAACATACTCGCTGTCGAGCGTATACACATAGCAATTGTCGATCAGAGGACAATCATAATGTTTCCGCTCCGGCATACGGCGGACACGTCCGATCGTCTGAATATTGAAACGTTCCGTTCCGCCTTCACGCAACTTGACAAGTATTTTTGCGCGAGGGCAGTCCCAACCTGTTGCAATTGCTTGTTTGAACAGCAAGAAAGCATATTGTCCATCGAGTTTTTTGATCTCTTGCGGATCATCCGGATGATCTCCGCTGAACCAAGAGGCAACAAGTCCCGAATTTTGCGAATATCCCATATCGTCCAAAGCCCGCTTGACCCGCTCGATCCATTCTTCATATCCATTGGGGAATTGGATCAGGACCAGCGGTCTGATTTTTATCCCCCTGCGGTCATATTCGGCTTGAATTTCCTTACGTTTTTTGTCGGCAAGTTCCAAAAGCATAAGATCGTCATCGAGTTTGTTATTTTCTTCAATAGCAGCCGATACGCCCTCATTGATAGAAATGCCTGTTGCGATCAAGCCGGCCGCAATAACGTCGTCGTCTGAAACGATCTCCGTATGGTCCCCTTTGCTGACAGGGGTGGCGGATATACGCAAAACATGGCGGGGCTGTATATTGGCGATATACTCGTTCGCCGTATCCTGATACTTATGTTCTTCATCGATCAACATAAAGATCTCTATACCGTTCGTATGGCAAAAGAGAACTTGCGCCATCAGATCGCGATGCTCGCCATCGCGAAGTACAAGATTGGAAGCGCGGTTGATTTTGTCCCAATTGATAAAGAATACTTTCCCGCGGGGATCGCTTTCGTTGATAAAAGCGTAAACATCGCCGTCCGGAATGCCCGAAATGACCTCGCAGAAACTGTCTTGCGATTGTTTTTCAAGTCCGCCTGCACCGGGACATAACCACAGAAAAACCGTATTGGGATTCTCATCCAAGTACTCATCGATGAACCAACTTGCGATCACCGTCTTTCCGGAACCTGTTGGAGCAGAAAGGACGATCTCCTCATGGTCGGCGCATTTATGTAATAAATTGTTGACGCATTTCTCTTGAAACGGGTAATTTTTCGATCCGATATACATTATTCCGCCGTCTCCTTTAATTCTTTTCCGAAGAATTCCTTCGGAATATATTTGAAGCCGATCTCGTTCAGCCGTTCCATTTCTTCCGAATTAAAAATGATATTTTGGTTGACCCAAATTATTTCAATTTGTTTATACGCCTCATTCCCCATAACATATTTGCGGAAATCTTCTTTATTCATTACAAGCACGTTTTTGATGTTATCTACTTCGATACCGTTTTGCAATTCTATCATTTCTTTGATATGCATGCAAAGTGCGTTGCTCAAAAGATAATCTTCCGGTTTCCGCGGCGTCCATTCACATTTGAAATATTTAACATTGCAGATGAACCCGTCCGATTTTTTGATTTTTGCCAGTGTGGGATATTGTTGACGTTTGACTTTTCGATATATGATTTTCTTGAGCGGTTTCCCTGTTGCCTTGGATATCGATTGTGCCTCGTCGTCCGGTTCATATATTTCTATTTCAACACCGTAATCCCCTTTCAGGGGTTTCCCGTTTATATCCCTGCCCTCGATAGAACAGACTGTACGAGGCCAAGTAACATACTTCGCAATACCGAGATCTTCCCATTCCGGATCGCCTTTTTGAAAACCTTGTTCCGTTAATTTCTTGGCGTCCGCCAGAGAAACCTCGTTATTCGTGACCATGATACAGCGGCGATGCCCGCCATCCTCGGCATTCAGAAGGTTGACTGCGTGGAGCGTAGTCCCTGAACCTGCAAAGAAATCAACAATGAGCGCATCCTTCCCGCGGTCACATGCACGCAAGCATTCCAAGACCAAATATAGAGATTTCGGAAAAGAAAAGCGATTTCCGATCATATTCGCTATCAATTGCGAACCGGAATTATTTGCAAAAAAAGCAGGATTTTCCCAAACAGTTTTTCGGGTATACCATTGCTTGTTACGTTGAATATTGACTATGCCTCGGATCTTCACTGGGACCAGTTCATCAAGAATGTCCCCCACCGTATTGTACGCGAATCGCCATCTTCGCTCAATACCGTTTGCATCAATAGGCCACACTGTAAGTTCTGTGCCGTTTTGTTCATTGGCAGACGTCGGATGAAAATCATCCGACGGGACTTCTCCCGTTCTTACGACCCGATCAGACGTCGTATCTACAATGATCGGATAAAAACAATTCGGCGATCCTTGCCGCTTGGAGTTTTCTTTTCCCCAATCCCGAAACGGCGTCAATTCGCCCGAAAGATTTCTCCGTTCTTTTTGGATATATCCATTTTTATTAGGGAAAATGAAATACGCATATTCGTGGCAAAAGGAGAAATTGCCTCCCTGAATGCCGCCGGGATTATGTACGACAGCAACGCAGTTTATGATATATTCCGAAAACATCTCGTGAAGCAATAAACCCAATGTATTCATCTCGTTTTCGTCAATTGCGCAGATGATGGCTCCGTTGGGAGAGAGCAGCTTCTTTGCAAGTGTTAATCTGCTTTCCATCATAGACAGCCATTTGCTGTGACGATATGCGTCGTTGCCGTCAACATAATCGTTGTTATACTTCCAATCACGTGCGCCTGTATTATAAGGCGGATCGATATAAATACAGTCAACTTTCCCCCTATGTGTCTTTTCCAAAAGATACAGGGCTTGCAGATTGTCGCCCTCAATGATATAATTCCAGGGAAGAGTTTTGTCCTTGCAAATGCGCCTCTCCGGATCCTCACGGAGTACGGGAATATTGTTTTGCAACATTTCATCGACTTCATCGGTATGTTTTTCAAACACAAGTCCGAATTTCTTTTCGCGTATGTGATTTTCTATCTCGTTAAAAGCACGAATCGACGCATCGTCGCTATGCGTCTTTTTCAGTTCTTCCAAAAATTCAAGCATTCTCTGCCGCTTTTTCTGCGATAAGTTAGGCATGGTATCTCCTTATTGCGCCGTTCGATATGAGCCAAAAAAGCCAATGTCACCTTTGACAATAAATATGTTGAGCTACGTCTTCGGTTTGTTCTTCATTCCATTTGTGTTTTCTTCCTTGAATATTCATGACCGCACATCCATTATAGCACATTTCACGCCAAAAACACGAGAAAATTTACAATTTTCGAGAAATTTAATCGTCCTCGTCGTCCATGTCCATGAGGACCATATCTTCAAGCTGTGCGTCCTCGTCGTCGGTGTCGCCGAAGAGCCAATCAAAAATACCCATATTGTCTCCTATGATAACCCTATTATAACACGCCAAATATGACAGACGGCGTCATATTTGAAAAAGTTCTTCATGTTTATTCGGCGCACAAAAATTCTTCCACGTTTTGATAGACGACCTCGCCGTCTGTCGTGTTTTCACCGCGGTAGAGGACGGTGCGCTTTGTAATTTTCCCAAAACGGAACTCCGCTTCGCGGCACTTCCTGTCGTCGAGCAAATTTTTATACTGCTCGGGAATGGACCGTTGCGCCTTGATCTCTTTCACGCGCTCCCCGAGTCGCTTGCGCTCTTCGATCTGAACACGCAAGGGCACGGCAAGTCCTTCCCGCAAATTTTCGTCCATTTTGCGCTTCAAAAAGATAACCCCATTATAACCCCCGTTTTATTTTTTATCAAGGGGTTATAGGGGTTATTTCGGAAAGATCTTTTTGTCAAGCGGACGGTCTCATTTACTTCCGAATGCCGCCCAACTGCTCCAAAATCGGTTCGCAATCCTTCCTCTCAAGGATTTGTCTTTCAACAAGAATGGGAATGAGCCTCTGGATCAGAGTTTCGTTTTTTTCAATGATGGCTTTTGCTTTTTCATAGCGCTCTTCGATGATTTCGTCAAACATTGTGTAAAGGCGTTCCGTCCACGCATCCGAGTAGCACATAATTTCCTCCCGTCTTTCCGAATAGCGATGGGAGAATCCCAACATGCCCCAGTCGGACATAGCAAAGAGAATATCGTCCACCAAAGTAAGGTCATACTTCACATTCTCGTAGAGCTTGTGCAAAACAACCTCTTCCGCCGCGTAGCCTCCGAGGCGTACGACGATCGCGTTCATGAAATCTGATTTGGAGTACAATCTTGCAGGGATATCCTCTTCCGCATCTTCTTCGTCCTCTTCTTCATCTTCATCGTAGTCGTAGTCATCGTCGTCATCGCCTCCTTTGTAGTCTGAATCGAAATCGGAAAATAGCCCGTTGAAGAAGTCGTTTCCCACCGAATCACGATCCAAATTCAAAACATATCCCCCGTCATTCATCGTCTTTGCCACGACGAACGCGCCGATATTCCTGCACGCGCGGACCGCATCGTCCATGGCAGACCGCGCACGCGGAATATCCTCGGCTTTGATTTCCGAAATGCGATCATGAATGAGTTTTTCGCTCACAAAACCGCTTTCATCCGACTGCAGAATACATTCATTGACGAGTGTTTCGAGTCCTGCGCATGAAAAACCGTTTGTGAGTTTTGCGATCTCCTCCATAGCCAACGCAAATTGACAAGAAGAGCGATCTGCATACATCTTCAAAATCGCCTCCCGTGAAGAAAGCGTCGGATTCCCGATCCAAATTTTCTTGTCGATCCTTCCCGGGCGCGTGAGGGTTCCAGGCAATGCGTCGTAATGATTGCACGTCGCGATAAACACAATGTTCCCCGTGCTATCCATGCCGTCGATCAGGGTAAGCAGCTGTGCAAGGATCGTTTTGGAGCGATCGGTCACATACGCCTCATTCCGATTGGGGAGCACCTTATCGACCTCATCGAAAAAGATCATTGTAGGCTCTTTGCGCTTTGACGCCTTTGTAAATTCCCTTCGGATGCGCCTGCAGACCGCGGCTTCATTCTCCACATTGCCGAGGTCGATCTTGAAAATCTCCAATCCGCATACACTCGCCATGACTTTGGCAAACAGCGTCTTGCCCGTGCCTGTCTCGCCATAAAACACGATCCCCTTCGGTAACTTGGCGCCTTTCGCTTCATACTTTTCGCGATTGCTGAAAATTTCACATAGCCGCATCAGCTCCTCTTTCTCTTGCTCGTACCCTGCAATGCTTTCAAATGTGTAGTTCATACTCGATTACCTCCTTGGTTTTCTTTCATTATAAACCAACTGCGGTGAAATGATATGACCGCAATATCGGAGAAAATTTTGCACCCTTTTTCGTGGGAACGTATGAAAAAATTGCTTGATTTTTGCCCCCTTTTCGGGTACAATAATTCTGTGAGGTCTACCATGGATGAAAAAATTAAAATCAGTTTACCGAAAGTGACTTTGGAACTGCTGAAAAAAGACTGCCTGGATTTCAAGGTGGTAAAGGAAAGCGGTGCGCAAAACTTCAACGCCTTTATCAATACGCTGATCGCAAACTATTACGAAGCGTTCTCTGCGAACGAGGAAAATTTGTACGATGACATCAAAGACGCCATCTCCGTGATCCCCGATTACTACAAGGAAAAGGTCTTTCAGGATGTCGTGAAGGTATTTGCAAAGCGTTCCGAGCAGATCGATGGGAAAAAGGATACCACCACCTTCTCCTTCAAGCCGACGAAAGTATCCGAAAAAGCTATTTTCTACATAGAAAATGTCATTCTAAAAAGCGAATCTCTCTCCTCTTTCTATCGAAGAATGTTCTTGGCGTACTCCCAAAAGACAAAAAACGAACGGGAAAAGATCATTTATGCGGAGAATTTTGCTCTTCTGCAGAAAGCGATCAAAAAGAATGTGCAGGTATGCCTCGTCCTCAAATCAGGAGAAGTGATGAAAGGCGTAAATCTGCACTCTGTGAGTCCCGCAAAAGACGAGCTGTTTAACTATGTTTTGTTTTTCCGCGAAAAGAAAAACTTCACCGTGCGGCTTGCCTCTCTGCGCTCCGTATCACTTCTTTCGGAAAAGGCGGAGATCCCCCTGAAGAACGCTGCCCTGTTCGATCGCCAAGTCGCCTGCGGTGCGCAATACCCGATGTACAATACAGACGATGAGCCGATCAAAGTACAACTCAATGAGAAAGGAAAGAAACTTTTTCAGAAAATCTATCTCTATCGCCCTATGCCCGTCAGTATCGAAGGAGACGTCTACACGTTTGATTGCTCTGCAAATCAACTTCTGTACTACTTTGAACGGTTCGGCGACAGCGCATTGATCCTTTCACCGAAAAGACTCGGCATTTTCATGCGAAACTATTATTACTTTGCTCTGAAAAAGTATAAGAGTCTCTATAAGAACGCGTGAAAATTGCGTTGCCCTTCTGCGCCCTGCGGGGAAGGAAGTTTATTACAAGTACTGTCTCCGCCGCCTGGCGCCCGACAAGTTTTCAAATTTTACCGTGGCAATGTATGCTTGCGAGCCGTCCCGCGTGCAGGTCGGCTCCTGTCTGTCTCCCGTTGAAATGCCATCGCCGATGACCGTGACAGGGCTGCTCTCCTTGTTGCAATTTTCGCAGCGGATAAGATCGAATGTCGCGCTCGCATGACCGTCCCATTTCGCCGAGCCGACATCGAGGCTGTGCTTGCCGATGTACGCCGCGCTTTCGCCCTCTTTTATATAGTAGCATGCCTTTTCTTTTTCGCTCTTGAAATGCGCGGTGGGGTCGCTCCCCGTCCATGAAAGGACTTTCATGCCGACATCGGTCATTTCGTCCACTTGAATGGCGATCGTCCCGCTGTGCGATGCGTCCTGCACCGTGATCGATGTGCCCTTTTGGAGATGGACCTTCGTAACGTCGCCGCCGTTCAAAATGAAGGAGCCGCCCGAGACGGTGACGGTGCCTTCCACCTTTCCCGTGCCGCCGAGCGTGAATGACCCGCCCGAGACAGCGATATTCCCCGTCAGCGTCCTGCCGTTCAAGTCGAGCGTGAGAGTTCCCCCGCCCACCGTCAGCTCCGCCGAGGCGTTGACGTCTATCTGCAGCGTGACGGTCGCGGTTCCCGTCGCCGCCGCCCATGCCTCGCCGATCGTGCCGAAATAGGAGATCCCTTCCTTCGTCACCGTCGCCGCGGTCTGAATGACCTCGACGGAAAGCTCCGCGGTCATTTGCTCGGGAGCGAACCGATAATTTTTATTCGTAAGTGTGACCGTCAGGGTATAATTGCCCGCTTCTTTGATCTCTTCTACTTTGGCACCGCCTTTGGACGCGGTGATCTCATAGTCCGAACCCGTGATCTCTGTCGCGGTCACTTGGATGTTTTTGACGATTTCATCGAGGAGATCCTTGCCCGTGGTGTAGTAGGGTTTCTCTACCTTCCATGTCGCCGTCGCCGTCGCGGGGATGACGTTCATCGTGACCGAAACGGTCGTTTCCGCGGTGCCGTTTTCAAATTTGTAGTTGTTGTTTGTGTCGCCCTCGATGACAAAGACGATCGTCACGGAGACGCTCTCGCCCGCATCCGCGCTTTCAAGCGTCGCGCTTCGGACGGTGACCTTCACGCCCCCGTCCGCAGAAATGATCCCGCTGACGGCGTCCGAATAAGTCACCGTCGAAACATCGACCGTTTCGCTCCCGTCATACGTCTTGTCGGCTACGGAAATTTTGCCGCTGTCGAGATGAATTGTCGCCTGTTCGATCGTGAAGGAGACGACCGCTTCGATTGCGTCGTAATTGTCTCCGTCCGCGGCGACAGTCGCCTTTACATAGTAGGTCCCCGCGTTGGTGGGTTTTTCGGGAAAATATGTGCCCGATTGATTGTTTTCGTGCGTATAGGTGAATGTCGCGTTGCCGAATTTGGACGGCGCGGACGGTTCGTGCGCCGCTTCGCCGTACGTCCAATTTGCAAGAGTGACGTTTCCGCTCCCGCCCGTCCATTCGTTTGTCGCCTTGTTGACGGTGTAAGTGTATTCAACAAACGTCCCGCCGTTTTCAAACAGATAGTTTTTCTGTGCGTCGGAAGTCAGTTCGACCTTGACTTTGTACCCGCCTGTCTTGACGTTCTTGACTTCGGCGCTTTTTGCTCCGTCAATGGTGATGGTATACCCGTCTTCTTCGGGGTGCGGCGTATTCGCTGCAATCGCAGCCTTCAGCGCTTCGAGGATCTCTTGCGCATGATCTGCTCCGTCATAGGTCGTGTCGCTCTTGGAAAGCTCCGCCTTGAGCCGAGCCTTTTCGATCGTAAACGTATCAACGGGGTTCGACACGTCATAGTTTGTCTCCGCATCCCCGTGGAGTATGATGTTGATGTCGTAAGTTCCCGCACCGAAGGGCTTGCCGTTCGAGAGCTGTCCGTCAACGGTTGCGTATGATACGGTATAACCGTTTGCGCTGTTATTCTCCCTAAAGGAAGTGTCCCCCGAAGCGCCCGTTATTGTGATCGTGGGGATCTGCTCCGCACGGTTGTACGTCTTGGAAGTGTTGCTTACGCTTACACTCAAATTTGCTTTTTTGATTTCGTATCCGTGCGTCGTTGTTCCCGTCAAGCTGTAATTTCTCGCCGTTTCCGTATCGGAAAGCGAAATGGCTACGGTGTATGTCCCCGCCTTCGTCATCGAAGTTCTGTCGTTGTTGGAACTCGTGTTGACCGTGATCTCGTAATCGCCCGACTCTAATGTCTCAATGGGGTCGTGAAAAGAAACGTAACTGCTTTTTACGGTATTCAACCAGTCGGTCCCGTTGTAGATCACGTTGACAAAATCGGTGAACCGCACTTCGATCTTTTTGGGGTCGATGACATACGGATTACTGACCTCAGGTTGAATATAGTTTGTCTCCGCATCCCCTTGGAGCGTGATGACTATGGTATAATTTCCCGCCCCTTTGGGCTTATCACTCTCCAACTGCCCGTCTTCCGTTTCGTATGATACGGTATAGCCATGTTCATCGTCTTCGGTCAACGTCTCGCCCGACGTTTGACCTGTTACAATAATAGCGGTGGGTTCATGTGTCTCTCCATCGTAGATCGGGACGCTGCCCGCTGTCACCTGAACCTCTAAAGTGTCCTGCTCAATTGTGTACTCGAACTGAATTGTGCTCTCCTCTCCTTCTTTGTCAAACACATAATGAGAGCCTTCCGGATCTGTAAGAATAACTTCTACCTGGTATTTGCCCGCGTTGATAACCTCTGTGGTAGAGTCACCGTTATGGTATAATCATCACCATAAATAAGCTTATCTTCCCCGAAAGATGTTTGAACAGTGGTACCTTCTTGGATCTCATTAAGCTTATTGTTTCCGTCGTAAATAACTTCGGAAAAATCAGAGAGCACATCTACTTTTATGGCAAAGGGGTCAAAGTCCTCGGACGTTTTATTGAAATAGTTGCCGACGTTTCCGCCGGGGTTTGCAGTCTCAAAACTTTCTTCATCGATATACGGACGCTTCCGATCCTCGTTTTCCTCTATCGTAATGTCGGCGTCGCTCGTCAGCTCGCCGCACTCGACAATACTATCGTCGTTTGCTAAAGTGACGCTCCCGATCGTAGGGCTGCCGCTTACGATGAGCGTACCATCTACTTCAATGGGAACATTGATCCCGCAGTCTTCAATGAAAAGTGAAGCTCCATTTTGTACGACAATCTTCGCGTCACCTGTGGTTTCAATGTGCTCAGCTCCCGTACAATCACAGATATAAAAAGTCTCGATGCCGTCAATAATAAAATCTTCATCTAAAATAAGACCTCGTCCGTTCAGGCAAAGAGCGCCACCTTTTGTGATCAAGGCTCCCTCGGACAATGTTATTGTGTCCGATTCTGTACTCGAAAGATAGACTTTCTCCCCGTTGACAATTTGGTCGAAAAAGTTGTAGCCACCGACACCTTCTTTATCGGTGACGGGAACCCAATGATCATGGTCTACGCTGTCATGTTTATAGGCATTTTCCGCGGGATTTGCCGTCGGCATGATCTCCGACTCGTATGCGGAAAGAGACGCGGCATGGGTCACCGCGCCCGACCGTGCGGCTGCGTCAGCCGCTTCTCCCGCTCCGTTGATAGAAATAGCCGCCGCCCCCGCCGTGAGCGAGACCGCCATTGCAAGCGTCAACAGCCCGACGATCTTCTTTTTCTTGATCATGATGTTTCCCTCCGCTTTGAAAGGTTTGTTTTTTTGCTTCACGACAAAAACCGTGCCGCATGGAAAAAATATATGACAGGATGCGGGGCGAATCGGCTTCGCTCCGCTCTCTTCTTTTCCGCCTGTTTCGGCCCGATCGCGAAAAAGGCGGAACGGATCTCCTGCGGCTACCTCTTCCGACGGTCTTTTTTCAGAACAAAAAAATACGCGGATCCTTTCAATTCGTGTATTTTCTCTTGTTTCCTTCCCTATTATAACGAGCACGCGCACGACAATCAAGTGTTAAATGGGCACTTTTTGAATTTTTTTCAGACTTTCTTCCGTTTTCCGCCCCCGAACAGCCCTCGGAACGGCAAAGGAAGTCTTGTCCCGCGTGACGCGGGCTTGACATCTCCCTCGGAATGTGCTACAATCGAGACACGAAACGGGAAGGTCACGGGCGATGGAATGGTATTGGATTGTCACGATCATAGCGGCGGCGGCTGTCGCCGCTTTCGTCGTGTGTTTCCTCTGCCTGAAACGCAAGAAAAAGCAACAACAGCCCTCTCACTCTCCCGTGCGGGAAGAGCACGTCCGCATCGAACAGGTCGCGGCGGACGAGATCGACGAGAACGCCCTCTGCGAGATCGAAGATCCCGACGTTGCCGACCGCGTGAAGGTCCTGATGCCCGAAGCCGTCCGTGCGCAGATCTCCGCGGGTCTCGTCGTCACGAACTGCAGCAAGACGGTCTACAAGGTCATTCTCCCCGCAAGTACCAAGCTCGCGGCGGCGACGGGCGGAGCGGCTTCCCTCTCCGCGGGCGCGTCGATGGCGGCGGCACAGATCGGAACGCTCGCCGTCAGCTCCTTCTCCGCCGTCATGAGCGCGGCTTCCATGGTCGTCGGGCAGTACTATATGACGCTCGTCAACCAGCAATTAAAAAAGATCTCCGAGCGGATCTCGCGGCTCGGAGAATTTCAGGACAGCGAATTCAAGAGCAAGGTCTTTGCCCTGCATGCGCAGGTCTTGCGCTCGGCGGCGTTCCGCGCGGAGACGATGGAGAATACAGCCATGCGCGAGGCGGAGATCGGGAAGCTCGACCATCTCGAACACGAGTGCATCCAGCTGCTCGGACAAGCCTCTCTCATGGTCGCCGACTATGCAGGACGGACCGACCTCGACGATCAGAGATATCTCCGCGCGACGGCGGAAGTCGACAAGTGGTTCTCAGGGCAGAAGCTCCTTCTCGTGCTCCTTCGGGAGATCGCGGAACTGCGGTTCACCCTCTACCTCGGTGCGGCGTCGCGGGAACAATGCGGAGCGCTCTTCCGCATCTATGCGGAGAAGGCGGAAGAGACGAGGCAGATGCTCCTCAAATGGCACACGGAGACCGAAGAGCGGCTCGGCATGCAGCCCGGGGAATCAAGATACAGACGGAGAGGGCTTGACAGGGCGGTGCATTGGCTCCCCGCGCTGTTCAAGAAAGACCTGAAGTACCGACAGATCCCCCCGTCCACCGTCGCGCTCATCGAGCACCAGACGGAAGCGCAGCCCTTTGCAGCCGCCGAACAGGACGACCTCTTTCGGGAAGATGTGGAGATCATCGCGAAGGACGGGAAATTCTACTATCTTCCGAAGCCGTCCGAGACGAAGCATGAGGACGGTCCGCAGCAGAAGGAAGAGGAAGAAGAGAACTCTCATCCCGAGGACGAAGATCTGGCATTGAAAGTCGAAAATTAAATCTTATGGAAGCGGCGGGGCGCAAATGATATGCGCCCCGCCGCTTCCCTTTCTTTCCGCCCGCTTTAATTTTTCTCATGTTTCAAACCAGATCAGCGGGACGAGCATCTCTTCCGTCAGGGATGCGTGATGTCCCTTGAAATCGTGGCTGCGGGGAGTCAGTTTCATGATCTTGTCCGTCGTGGCGATGGCGATGTAGTCTCC
Source organism: uncultured Clostridia bacterium (assembly GCA_947626935.1). Classification (GTDB taxonomy): domain Bacteria; phylum Bacillota; class Clostridia; order Christensenellales; family Borkfalkiaceae; genus Gallimonas. The sequence continues at coordinate 27,306 of CANQUD010000017.1, forward strand.
GAGCAGCTTTGCGTTTTGGTTGGCGGCGCAGCCGAAATAGTTCTCCCCGATCAATCTCTCGACGGGCGTCAGGGCGAAGTCGGCTCCGTACTTCTCCTCAAACAGCTCTTCAAACGCCCTCTTTTCCCCCTCTTTCACCTTGAATGCCGCCGCCCGCGCCTCGAGATAGGGTCGCCACTTCAGAAGGGAACAGAGTTCCCCGTCCCTGTAGACCTCGAACTGTCCGCCGATGTCGACCTGTCCGTGGTCCGCCGTGACGATGACGAGCGTATCGGAGAGCGCTGCGGCGAGTTCTTCCACAAGTCCGTCGAGCGCACAGATGACCTTCTTTGCCTCTTCGGAAGAGACCCCGTGGCGGTGCATGGTGCTGTCGGGTTCGGGGCAGTAGGCGTAGATGAACTGCTTCCCCTTCTTCTTGCACACCCTCTCGATCTGTGTCTTCATCTCGAACATGTCGCCGTAGGGATAGCGGTTCTCCTCTTCCCGCCAAAACGGCGGAACGACGACATTTGCCGTGTACTGTCCGATCTTCCGATAGAAGGGCGTCGTCGGCAGGACGCGGCGGGCATAGCCGAGGTGAAGGGGTTCTCCCGTCGCCGAATCGACGTCGGAGAAGAGGTCGACCGCCCGCTGCAGTTCCTCAAAGTAGAGGCTCCAGCCGAACCAGCCGTGCTCCATGGGGAAAAGCGCCGTCTCGAGGGACGTCGTCGCATTGGTCGTCGTCGAGGGAAAGACGGAAGTCAGTTCCCGCTTGAGATTTCTGCGCAGAAAGCTCCCCTCTTCCAAGTTTCTGGAGATCGGGTACATTCCCAAGCCGTCCAAAACGAGCAGAACGATGTTCTTATACCCCGCGGAGAGCTGCCTTGAAAGGGCGGGAAGGGTCGGCTTGCCGTTGGGACAGCCCAAGCTCTCTGCGAGCGTCGAGGACAGATTGACGATGCTGTTGTTGAAATCGGGTTTGATCCACTGACTCATATTTTCTCTCATTCGGGCAGTTCCGTGACCCGCTTCAGTTCCCCGTACACTTTGACGAGGGCGAAGGTGTCGAGTTCGCAATACTTGAGAAGGTCGTGCTCCGCCTTCTCCCGCTCCTCTTTGGGCATGTCCTTGAGGCGGGGAAAGAGGTCCATCGCCTCGCCGCCGTTGTGCACGCCCTCGAGCGAATGATAGTCGAGGGACGGGTCGTCGGGGAAGATCGCGGGGAGCACGCTCTTGATGGAGAACGATCCCCCCATCGCGCGGTTGTAGTAGCAGCCGTTTCGGAAGGGGTCGAGAAGGTCCTTGATGTTGTCGGCGATCGACGAAAGATGTGCTTCGAGGTCGGGGAAAGCTTCGGCGAGTTCCTTGAGACGGGAGCATTCAAACGACTTGTTGTAGGCGAGCACGCAAACGTCTGCGGGAATGTCCCCGACGAGGCGCTCGGCGATCGCTCTCCGCGGGTCCTCTTCGGGTCGTCCCAAAAATTCTCTGTGCTCGAGGGAGCCGTTTTCCCGCAAGATATGCAGGGAATATTGGACGGGGATCTGCTGGTACGGTCTCGTTCCGACATACTGCGGAATGACGGGCTGGACAGTCTCAAAATCGAGAAAATACAGCGGATATGGAAGCGTTTTCAAAAATGCGGCGATCCCGTCCCTGTCGAGATAGGTCCCCTTTTCGGCAAGGGCGAACTCCACCTGTCGGCGGCGGATGCCGTCGGGCGCGTAGCCGCCGTTCAGGACGTCCTCGAAGCTCACGACGCCCTCGCGGTAGAGGTCGATCTTCTTTCGGAAGGAGAGGCGGTAGAGGTCGAACACGGACGGCTTGGGCAAATTCCTCGAACAGTAGCCGAAAAAGGCGCAAGGATAGGGCTTGTCGCATGCCTCGGAGAGGTCGGCGGGCGGTTCATCCCGCAAGGACATGACCTTTTCCGCCTCCCGAAGGCTCTCTTCCACCCCGCCGATCTCCTGTGAAACGAGGTCGGTCACATCGGTGATCCGAAAGAACCTGTGAAGGTCGAGCGTGCCGTCGAAGAGGTAGCTGCTGTCGATCGTGACGAGAAAGACCCGCCCGACTTCGACCCCGCATTTTTCAAGGACGTATTTTTGATAGGATGTATCGAGAATATAGACGTGATTGTCGGGAGACGTGCTGCTCTTGACCTCGTAAATATCGTACCCATGTTGCGATTTTCGCAAAATATCCACGGCGCAGTAGAGACCGTTATAGTCGAAAGAAGCTTCGCAGATGTTCTCCCTTCCCTCGGCGAGATACTGTCTCGTGAGCGCCTTCATCCTGTTGAGGTCGAGGGTGCCGCTCCGCTTGAAGGAAGTCACTTCGACGTAGTCGCCGAAGAGACCCATCGCGAGGTCCCCCACCTCGTTGCCCGCGTCGAACCGCGCCTGCGTTGCGGCGTCGACGGCGTACAGTTCGGGTCTGTATTTTTTGAGCCACGGGATCTTGGGACATTGCTTGAAATCGCAGTATTTGGACTTGCTGAAATAGAACATGGGCTGTCTCCTTTCGCTCATTATAGCACAGTTTTCATGCAAAATCAACAAGAAAAAACGGCGGGCGCCATAAGGCGCCCGCCGCCGAGTCCGACTTATTCGACCCATTCAAGGTCAAACGAAATGCTGCCAAACGACATTTCAGCCGTCAGTTTTGCCGTTCTGCCGTCCTCAAGTTTGATCGTGAGGCTGCCGTCGTCATTCGGTGTCGCAGAGGTGAACGGGATCGCTTCGTCCGAGCTAAAGTTCTCAAATTTCTTCAGTTCCTTGATCTTCAAGTTGCCTTCGCTGTCAACATGAACGACCGCTTCCACCGAATACATATCATCACCTTCGCCGAAAATAATGCCCGATTCCGTCGTGTCATAATCGGTATGCGTGATGGTAAGCGTGAAGTTGGGAGAATAGTCGTAAGGCTCGATCGTGATGGTATACGTTCCGTCCCCTTCCACGGTCAGCGTCGCGACCGTCTTTTCGGCGTTGTAGACGATGCCCGAGATGTCGATCGTCTTGCCCTTCGATTTGATCTCGAGGATCTGGTCGAACTTCGTGAAATCTTCGCTCACCTTCAATGTGATCGTGAATCCGCTCTTTTCGATGACATATCCGTCAAATGTCACGGAAAGGGTAGGGACGCCCTGTTCGGAGACCGTGACGTTCAAGGTGTAGTGCAAAGAACTTGATACATAGCTCCAAACGCCGTCCGAAACTTCCGTAAAACCGTAGTTCAGCGCATAGTAGATGCCGTCGCCGTAGGGATCGTATTCGGCTTTCACAAGATTGACCTTCTGATCCGCGGAGACGGTGACCGTCAGGCGGAACGAAAGATCTTGCGCTTTGCCCTCAAGAACGTACTGTACTCCGAGGTCGGTGACGGTAAATACGCCGTTTTCGAGCGGTGCAGAGAAGCCGTGCCCTCCCGCATTGAATTCGAGCAACTCGTCATAGCTGCTGTATGAGAAGCTGTCCACAGCCTTCCCGTCGTAGGTGACGCCCGTGACATCGAGGGTGACGGAGACGCCGAAGCTCGTGCTGACGGAAGCCTTATAGGTGATGACGACGTCCTTGTCGTTCACTTTCGCGCTCGTCGTTCCGCTCTCTCCCGATTTGAGATACGTAACGCCGTCGACGGTGACGGACGTTCCCGCGAGCGAGAAGGTCCCCTTGGAGACATACTGCCCGCCTTCATAGGCGTAGAGGGTGCCGACATCGCCTTCCACATAGTAGAAGTAGGACAACGTTTCCTCATAGGACCAGCTACCCTTTGCGTAGAGGGTCGCCGTGCCGCCCTCGAGGACGAACGCTTTATCCGTCTTGAGGTCGTAGTAGGAGACAGCCTCTCCCTCTTCGGTCCCCGCAAGCGCGATGAATGCGGAGAGGTCGACGTCGACTGCGCCCGTCTTGTTTTTGCCTTCCGCCATGTCGTAGTAGTCGATGGAATCCGTCTTGCCCTTGAACTTCGCCGCCGCCGCATTGAGTCCCGCGACGCCGCCGCTGACCAAGATCTTGCTCCCCTCGATCAGGACCGTCTCGTTGACGAGACCGAAGGCGCCCCTCTTCGCGAGGAATGCGGTGAGGTCGACCGTGAGCTTTGTAAGGTCCGCCGCCGTGAGGTCGAGCGTGAGGACCACGGGATCGAGCGCGATGCTGTGCGTGAAGGCGTATGCGCCGATCGATCCGATCTTGCCGAGCTTGACTTCCGCGAGGTTGACGCAGTCATAGAACGCCTTTTCGCCGATCGTCGTGCAGTTCGGAAGATCGACCTTGGTGAGCGACCAAAGATGTTCAAACGCCGATGCGCCGACCGACTCGATCTTGTCGGAGACAAGCTCCTCGAGCGAGGTCGCATAGTAGAACGCCCCATCCTCAATCGTCGTGACCTCGTTGAAGTCGATCTTCTTGACGTTGATCGCGCCGCTCAATTTGAAGGCGCCCGTCGCGATCGTGTGGACCCCGTCGGGGATCTTGATGGACTCGTCTGTGCCGAAGTACACATAGAGCACGTTCTCGCGGACCAAGAACTCTCCCTGCAGGAGCGAGAAGGTCCCGTCGCCTTTGAGTTCGAAATAGATGAGCTTGGTCGAACCCGTCACCTTGAGGCAGTACACTTCCTCGCCCTTGATGACTTGATAGTACTCGCCCGAGTAGACGACGCCGTACTTGTCGACATAGACGCCCTTTCCGAATCCGTCCATGGAGAGGATGGACCAGTCGTCGTTGAAGTAGTCGTGATCTTCGCCCTCGCCGTAGACGGAGTAGATGTAGAGCACGCCGCCGCCGTACGTGGTCGCCGCGGGCTTGAAGTAGAACTGCACCTTGCCGTTCACGCTGTAGGCATAGGTATCTTCGAGCGTCGGCACGAATTCATACGTTCCCTTCGACTGCTCGACGCCTTCGCTGTCGTAGAGGGTCGCCTTGCTGTGTCCGTCGAGGTAGAGATAGTTGCCCGTCGTCCCGCCTTGGACCTTGTATTCCGCGACGGAGCCGTAGAACTTATCCCGATAGTAGACCTTTCCGTCCTCGTTGATGTCGAACACATATTGCACCATTTCGCCGTCGATGTAGGTGACGAACACGATGACGTTGCCGCTTTCGTCTGCCGAGAACTGCGGCGCGACGTTGTAGTACTTGTCATCGATCGTGCCGCGCGCCATGTAGCCCTTGTAGCTGAAGGAACCGTTGACGTCCTCGCCGACAAAGGATGCGCTCTCCTCGATGTAGCCGTCGCCGCCCATGAGAGTCCCGAGTTCGGCGCCGTCGTCGGTGTACGCGTCATACTGCCCCATGAGCGCCTTGTTCTGGAGAACGAAGAAGGGATAATGGTTCCCGTCGTCATAGAGATCGTAGAGAAGGATCTTGGCTTCGCGCACGTCCGCCGCCCCTTCCGTATTGAAGGTAAGCGCGATCGTGTACGAAGCGATGAGCCTGCCCGCAACGGACTGGCTTCCGTTGAGGACCTGATAAGTCCCCGTCTCCGTGACGATCTGATAGTCATATCCTTCCTCGTCAAAGACGGCATATTCATAGACGAATCCGCCCTTGCCGTTGAGGTGCAAGCCCGAAGAGAGCACGCCGCCGGGGAATCCATCCTCGTCGAGCGCCGTCCCGTAGTAGTAGCCGAGGAGAAGTCCCTCTTGCGTCGAACCGTCTACGAGCGCAAAGGTCTTTTCGGTCTCGTCGACATAGTAGTAGACATCGTCTGCGTCCTGTTCCGCGGGGGTAAAGACGAGAATGTCGTAATCCATATAATAGGAGCCTTCCGCCGTCTGCCCGCCGACCGTCAGCGTCGCGTTGCCGTAGCCGTCCGTCGTCAGCGTATCCTGTCCGTTCTTGAGGTCGTATACGCAGCCGTCATAGTAGGCGAATTCCTCTCCCTTGACCTTGAAACGGAATTCTCCGAAGGTCTCGAGGATGATGTCGCTGTCGTCGTAGTAGTCCAGTCCCTCGTAGTAGATGCTCTCGTTGTATGTGAAGGTGTACTCATCGGCGGAGCCGTCGACGGGGACCGTGGAGCCTGCGAGCAGGAATTCGAGCGCGGAGTTGTCCGCTTCGTCGCTGTAGAGCATGCCGATGAAGGTGAGGTCGTCCGTCACGACGATCACGATGTCGCCGCCCTCCGAGCCGTCCGCATAGGCGATCCCGAGGTACAGGACGCCCTCGGCTTCGAGGTCATAGATGATGACTTCCTCTTCGTCCGACGAGAGATCGTAGTACGTATCGTACACGGCGTACAGCGAATGGACGGTCGAGGGGACGCTTTCGGGAAGATCGAACTCGAGAACGGAGATGAGTCCCGTCGCAAGTTCATGGTAGGACACCTTGACGGGGTCGCCGTCCGTCGGATAGAAGTACGCTTCGCCCTTGGCATCGATCTCGAGAGAGCCGTCGGCGCCGTTGTAGAACACATACTTTTCGACGTCGCCGTCCCAGGTTTCTTCGTCGAACTCGAAGGTGCCGTCATCCTTCATGTTGAAGTACATGCCGTCGTAATCAAGGTCGGTGTTAAAGAGTTCGTTTCCGTAACTATACCAAGCGCCCCAGACGAGAAGTTCGTAGACATCCGCCCCGTAGGTCTCGGAATAGCTTCCGTACCAGAGGTCGACTTCCTGCCCACTCGAGTCATATTCGTTGTAATAGAAATACAGGAACGCCTTGTGGGTGCTGTCTACCGTATAAGAGGTGCCCTTGAAGATGAAAGAGTTCGTAACTTCATGGACGCCCGCGGAGACATCGAGCAAATTTTCATTCAGAGCTTCGAAGTCAAGCACCGTCCCGCCGTCCTCGTCCGTCGATTCGGAGAGAAGATACTTTGCGGTTTTCGTCGATGTGTCGAAGCGGTCGAAGCTCGGATGCTCCTCTTTGATGTCGGTCGCCGTGTACAGGAGATATGTGTTGACGCCGCCGTAATTTCCGACCATGCCGTTGCTGCGGGCCAGCCATGTCTCGTCCTTGACGAACGCATAGGTACCCGTGGAGACGACCGTTTTCGGATCCTCTCCGTAGTAATAGCGCGTCGCACCGCCGAAGCCGTCCAGTTCCAACGCTTGCGTCCTGTAAGCGCTGATGACATGGAGATATGTGCCCTCGTAGCCGTCCGACTGGGCGAACGTCCCCTCGATCGCATGTCCGCCGAGGTCCTCATGCGTTCCGTTTTCGACTTTGACGAGACCGAGGTCGGGAATGCTGACGATGCCGTTCCCCTTTGCATAGTAGTCGTATTCTACGGTCGTGCCGTCGTCCTCGAGGCTCGTCGCGACGCCGAAGCCGTCAAAGTGGAGAATGGACCAGCCGCCGCCCGCAAGTTCGCCGTCATAGGCATACCAGCCCTCGACGCCGTCATGGAGACGGAAGTAGAGAATGCCCGCCGCCTCGATGAGGACGAACTGCATGGGTTCCCCGTTTGCGGGCGTGAAGAGGTACTTGCCCGCCTCTGCATCGACGGTGTAGCTGCCCTTGACGGAAGGTCCCGTCTCGGGGACATAGGTGACTTCGCTCGGGGAGACGATCTCGAGGGTCGCCGCGGAGCCTAAATAGTCGTGGAACGTCTTGTAGATCGTATCACGATAGTAATAGAACTTTTCGCCCGAGATGACGCCCTCGAGCTTGAAGCCGTCCTCGTCCGTCTCAAAGGAGAAGGCGCCCGTCCCCTTGTCGAAAGACGTGCTCTTCTTTCTGCCCTCTTCCATGCCGACACGGTCGAGATACAGGACACCGCTCTCGGTCTCGAGTTCATAGAGATAGTCCATTCCCTCAAAGACATCCGTGTAGCGGGTGTAGACGGGGTCGACATAGACGGAAAGTTCGCTGTCGCCGCTCTCCGACACCGTCACGGCGTCCGTCTTTTCGGTGTTCAGCGTGTAGTGCTCGGGGACAAAGGCGGAGCCGTCCACCGATTCGCCCGCATAGCCGTACGCCGTCACGACGGTCTCGTCCTCGACGTACTTGTCATAGGCGGCAAAGTCGAGCTTAAAGAGCTTGACCTTGTAGGGAGCTTTCCAGACCGCCGTCAGCGTGACGCCTTCCGCGGGCATGACGTCGCCCGCCTTGAGGTCGGCGCCGTTCCACGTCCACTTGCCGAATTCGTATCCCGTCTTGGTGGGAAGATGCCCCTGCATGAAGGTGTAAAGATCGCTGCCTGCTTTGAGGTAAAGCTTCTCCCCCCCCGTGACAGTTCCGCCGTCAAGGGAGAGGGTGATCTGCGGGAGCGCCGTCCACTTGGCGTAATATGTAACGTCCTCGTCGGGCATGACCGCGGGAAGGGACTGCTTGTCCCCCGTGCCTTCCGCATCGAGATACCAGCCCTCGAATTCGAACCCTTCCTTTACGGGATCGGACGGGGGCGTGATCGCGGCGCCCGCTTCCGCAACGATGTCGGGGACATAGACCCCCTCGCCCGCTTCGAAATGGAGCGCGTGCTCGCTTTCTCCGCCGCATGCCGCAAGCCCGACCGCAAATAACAGGGTCAGGACGCCGACAAGTACGGACAACAGATAGCTGCGTATGGTTTTTTTCATACCGTCCTCCTTTTTTCCAAAGAATCTATAAGAGTATATTATACTATATCATATCCGCGGCGACTTTGCCCGATTTTTTGATATGGAATATTTTTTTGTATAAAAAGTGTGATTTCTCTGCATATTATGTGAATTATAATCACATTATTCGCTTTTTTGGAAACTTTATGAAGTTATTTCGTGCTGCTTTTCTGCATATATTCTGAATTATGCTTGATTTTATACGAAATGGTCGCGGAGTGACATTGTGGTGGGCGTTATCCCCCCCATTCGTCACGGCTTTGCCGTGCCACCTTCCCCCCGTAGGGGGTCAGGTCTGATGTAGAGCCTACCCCTTCGGGGGGGAGGCTCCCGCGCAGCGGGTGGTGGGGGGGACATTCTAAAATTACGTGCCATAGGCGGAATTCACTTCCGCCGTGGGCGACCCTATTTGCCACACTACCGTAGGCTTAATGTCAATACATATAACGATTTCGGAGCGACCTAATTGATGAACAGCGTTACATCGCTCGAATGATTTATTTTGCGAAACAAAATAAATCATTCGAAAAGATAGCGTTTTCAAGGATCCCCGTCGTGAGCGTCGGCTTCTCGGGCGTTCCCCCCTTTGCCCCTTCCTCGACGAGGGAGACGAGGAAATTTTTGGAGTCCGTCAGAGTCTTTCCGAACAGATAACAGGCGAGAGACCCCGGGACGGTGTTGAGTTCGTTGAAGTACACCTCGTCGCCGATGAGCAGAAAATCCGCCCGCACGACGCCGCGGATCCTGAAGCCCTCATACAGTTTTTCGGTGCATAAGTGGACCTTTTTTGCGATCTCGGCGGGAATTTCGGCGGGGATCTTCGAGCGTTTTTCGTCGCCGCTCTCGTACTTCTCCTCAAAGGAGAGAATCGCCTCGTGCGAAAAGACTTCCTCGACGGGAGAGAGCACGATCTTGCCGCCGATGCGGCAGGCGGCGCAGTTGAGATCCCGCTTTTCCTTTGCGTACGGCTCGATGAGGGCGGTGTCGTCGAGGGTGAAGGCGAGCGCCAGCGCCTTTTTCAGCTCCCCGCCGTCGTTTGCGATCTTGATCCCGATGCTCGACCCGAGGTGTGCGGGTTTTACGATCATGGGATAAGAAAAGGGCAGATTTTCGATCCCATCCCCCTCTTTTACGCAGTATCCGTCGAGCACGGGGAGTCCCATGCCCCGCGCCGCCGCCTTCGTCAGCGTCTTATCCATAAAGACGGCGGAGACGGCGACGTCGGGCGACGCGCTCGCGATCCTGTGCCACTTGAGAAGGGCGGAGAGGGTGCCGTCCTCGCCGAAGCCGCCGTGGCAGCAGTTGAGGGCGACGTCGACGGGAAATCTCTTCTTCCCCTTCTCAAGGCAAAGTCCCCCCTCGCAGAACTGCAGGCGCTTCCACCTGTCGGACGGCGACCGAAACTCCTTCACGGCACGCATTCCGCCCGTGAACATGGCGTTTTGGCGGGTCAGATAGACGGGCAGAACGTCGTACCCCGCGCTGCGCAAAAGATTGCAGCACAGCATGCCCGTGATGACGGAGATCTCGTGTTCGTTGGAGTTCCCGCCGAAGAACACAGCTATTTTTTTTGACATGAAAAAACCACCTCCGAGTTATTTTTCCTCTTTGGTGGTCAGAAATTTTTTTCGTTTGTATCGCAAAAGACGTCAATATTTGTCGGGAAGATCGTTCAGAAACAGGACGGTGGTGCCGCTATGGATCGTCTGCACGATCAGGTCCTGCGCGTCGGAGAGGGTGGGAACGATGTACAGTTTCTCCTCGTCTCCGCCCATCTTCTTGTAGCCGTTGCGGATGGGAAGGATCTGCGTCTCGCCGACGAGGATGATCGCATCCAGCCCGACGATCGCCTCGCCGAGCCGCTCGTTGACGGTCTCCTCGAGTTCGCCGAGTTCCACAAGCCCCGGGGTGACGATGACCTTTTCCCCGACGGCACACTTGAGCACCTCGACGGCGTTCATCGCCCCCGTCGGGTTGGAGTTGTAGCTGTCGTCAAGAATGACGACACCGCCGCTCTCCGACCGCTCGAGCCGATGCGGAACGGGCGTGAGCGCGGGAAGCGCCGCGACGATCTCCTCGAACGTCATGCCGAGCGCCATGCAAAGCTCCGTCGCAAGCGCGACGTCCTCGGCGGCATGTCTGCCCAAGAGCTTCACCTCGACTTGCGCCTCTTTCTCCCCGACGATGAGGGTGAACTTCGTCGTTTCGCACGATATGAGGACGTTTTCCGTGCGGAAGTCCCTGCCCGCGATCTGTGCGTCCTCGCGAAGCTCTGCGGCGGTCTCGCCCAAGATGACCTTCTCCGCCGCCCGCGCAAGCTCTCCCTTTTCCCGCTTGATGTTCTCAAGGGTCCCGAACGTCTCCGCATGTTGTGCGCAGATGCCCGTCACGACGCCAACGGAAGGTTTGACCATCTCGCAGAGTTCCCTGATGTCGCCGACCTTCCTTGCGCCCATTTCGGCGAGAAAGATATCGCAGTCCGCCCCCTCTTCGTTGACGAACTTCGCAATGCCGATGGGCGTGTTGAAGGAAGCGGGCGTCGCCTTCACGTTGTATTTCGCCGAGAGGAGCTGTGCGGCGTACATCTTGACGCTCGTCTTTGCAAAGCTCCCCGTGATCCCGACCTTGATGCAGCGGCTTGCTGCGAGCTTCTCCGCCGCCTTCTTGATGAAATGTCTGCCGCGCGGGACTTCGTAGCTCTTCATGACGAGATTCGCCGCCGCGATCAAGAGAAAGAGGAGCAGGGGGGAAAGCCCCGCGGGCGCCATGCGGAGCGCCGTCGCCAAGGGGTGCCCGATCGCCTTCGCGGCGAAAAACAGCCCGATCCCGCCGCCGAAAAACAGGGCAAAAACGAACAGATATGTGCAGATAAGGAGCCTTACGAGCCTCTTTGTCATGTTCACGGGGAGCTTCAGCGCCCTGCGGAATGCGAACACAAACAGGATGCAAAGTCCCACGAAGCCAGCCGCCTCGATGATCTCCGCATAGGCGCCCAAGAAGGAGAAACACAGCCCGAGGAGCGCCGTCACGAGGAAGAGGCAGAGCGCCAGCAGGCGATACCTGCGGCGGAGCATATTCTTCTTCCTGAAATACCATCTGACAAAGGCGCTGCCCGCGTACCCTTCCTGTTGCAGGATGCCGAAAAGGGGCATCGCGCAGGGAAGGAGTCCCGTCGTAAATGCCACAGCGTACGCCGCGACGATCCATAGTTCGGTTGTGTTCATCGTAAAAACTCCTCTGCCGCCAAGTTGAAGGCGAGCGGGTCATCTAAAAACGGAAAGTGTCCGCAGCCGTTCAGGAGCTTCAGCCTGCTCCCCGCGATCTTTCCGAGGTAGACTTGAATGGACGAGAGCGGGACTTCCTCATCGTTCTCCCCGTGGAGAAAGAGAACGGGCGCCGTGATCCGCGCGGCGGTCTCCCCGAGGTCCTCGTTGACGATCTTTTTGTAGCTCTCCCGCATGACGGGGGAAAGGGATCGGTATTCCGCGCTGCCGAAGTGCCTCTCGGCGAATTTCGGGGCGAATTTTTTGACAAATCGATAACTTTTGACGCGAAAAGTGTAGGATGGGGTGCGTTTTCTGACGATCCCCGCACAGCCCGTCAGGACGGCGCGGGAAAAACAGTTCTCCGCAAGGAGCTTGACGGCGACCCTTCCGCCGAAGGAATGGGCGATGACGCGCGGACGGGAAATGCCGAGGGTCGACAAGACCTCTTTCGTCCATTCCGCATAGTCGTCCACCGACCATGGAGCCGTGAGCGGTCCCGCCTGCCCCATCCCGGGGAAATCTGGGGCGGTCACGCGGTAAAATTTCGAAAAATAGCTTATCTGCGGGTAAAAGCTTTCCTTGGAAGAGAGATAGCCGTGGAGAAAGAGGAGATCTTCCCCCTCTCCGCGCTGCAAATAGCTGATCTTCAACCCAACTCCTTCACCATGACGACGGCGTCCTCGCCGTCGGGATAATAGCGCGTTCTGCAATGAAGTCCGCGGAAACCGCTCTTGAGATAGAGAATCTGCGCGGGGGAATTGGAGACGCGGACTTCCAGAAAGACCTTTTTGACCTTCCGCTTCTTCGCGATCCGAAGGAGTTCTTCCATGATTTGGGTCCCCCGTCCGCAGCGGCGGTACATTTCGCTCACCGCGACGAGTTCGATCTCCGCCTCGTCCAGCGTGATGCTCATTCCGCCGTAGGCGGTGACGTTCCCGTCCTCTTCCAAGAGAACGCCCACAAAGCGATCGGAAAGAAAGGAATCGGCGAGCATGCGCCGCGTCCACGGGTCCGAAAAGCATTCCGCTTCGATGGATACGATCTCATCGAGATCGTTGAGTTTCCAAGCTCTCAAACTCATCTTCCTTCCTCCGCATTGGACTTTCGGAGATACACCGCCTCGAGTTCCGCACAGGGCTTTGCGTCCTTTCCGAGCGCTTCCGCCGCCGAAAGGAGTCCCTTCGCCGCGGAGACGTCCCTTCCGCCGAGCAATTCCCCGTCCCCCGAGATCGGCGCATAGCCCGCCCCGATCCACGCTCTTGCGTCCTCTTCGGACAGATAGCGGGCGGGAGAGACGGCTTTGACGCCGTCATAGGGACAGGCGTAGAAATAGCCGTGTCCCGCGTCCGCAAGACAAAGATGCTTTCCGCTCCCTTCAGCATATGCGAGGCAGTCGAAGGAAGTGACGGCAAGGGCGGGCTTCTCCGCCGCCGTGCACAGCCCCTTGACGGTGGCGATGCCGATGCGGATCCCCGTGAACGACCCCGGTCCGACGACGCATGCGAGGAAGTCGCAGTCCTTGAGGGAAAGGGACGCCCCTTTCATGGCGCGGTCCACTTCGTCCATGAGACGGACGGAGTGCTGCATGGCGCAGTCGGGAAGATCGGTGATGACCGTTTTCTCCCCCTTCGCAATGACGAGGAGCCGCTTTGTGCTCGTATCGATCGCAAGAAATTTCAAAACCGTATCTCCCTGCCCGCCGCCGTTTTGACGATCTCCACGCGCTTGACGCCGTCGGGGAGAAGGGACGCGATGTTTTCGCTCCATTCCACGAGACAGACGCCCGAGCCGAAATATTCCTCGAATCCGAGCGCACGGGCATAGTCCTCGGACGGAACACGGTAACAATCGAAATGATAGAGCGGGATCTCTCCCTCATAGCTGTTGATATAGGCGTAAGTGGGGCTTGTCACTTCCGAGGAGACGCCCAGTCCCCGCGCAATGCCCTTTGCGAGGACGGTCTTGCCCGCCCCCATTTCGCCGATGAGGAGCACCGTATCGCCCGCACGGAGCGTCTTTGCGAACGCTTCCGCCCACGCGAGCGTCTCCTCTTCCGAATGTGAAACAAAAACAGCCATACACGGACATTATACCGCATATGGCTGCAGTTTGCAAGAAAATTAAAAATGAAAAATGAAAAATTGTAGTGAGGTGAATTTAGAATACGTTGCCCATTCCCTTGATCCCCCTCCTACTTCGCGCTACGCGCTACTTCGCGGCTATGCCGCTCGTGCCGCCCTTCGACGACATAAAGAACGTGCGGGCGGGGCGTGCCGCGCTTGGTGCAATAAGAGTTCTCGCGGGGCGGGAGAGGAGTAGGAGATGGGTCACCGCCGCCCATTCGGCGTTTGTCGTCACATTGATTCAAATTCAAGATAGTTGATGTAATCGGTCCCGCCGTAAAGAACGCGCAGGACCGTCACCGTTCTCTCGTCGGCACGGTAAAAGAGGAGATAATTTTCCACGACGACCCGACGGATATTGGTGTCCGGCATGTAGGTCCACCGCACCTTTTCACCCTCAAAGGGGAAGTCTTTCAGGCGCTCCATGGCACCGAGAAGCCGACGCAAGAGGTTGTTTGCCGCATCGGGCGCATGCAAATTTTCGCCGATATATGTGCTGATTTCGTCGAGATCGCGAAGCACGCGTGGCGCGACCGTGAGCTTACAGGCCATACTTTTTTCTCACTTTTGCGGAAAATTCCTCAAACGACAGTCCCTTACCGCTCTTGACCTCGTCCTCGCTCTCCTTTAAGTCGCGGAAGAGGCGGATCTCCGCAAACATGGCATTGTAGACGTCCATGCTCATGAGCACCATGTCGCCGTATCCGTTTTTGGTGACGAAGATAGGCTCGCGCGAAGTTCTGCAACGCTCGGAGATCAACGTCGTGTCCTTTAAGTCCCGAATCGGAATAATTTGTGCCATTTTTCTGCCCTCCAATTCTAATGTGGGATAATTATACCACATATATTCGCCCCTGTCAAGCGTTCTTTTATTTTTATTCTTTATGACCAAAGAAAATATCTTAAAAGCGCAAAGAGCACGAGAAGCAAGACGACTGCAACACATGAGAGCGTAACAATGAGATCACGCCGCTTCGCGACGGATTCCTTTCCCGCTTTCGGTTCAAGCCTCTCGCCCATGCGGTTGATGAGACGGGAGATATGCTTGTATACGATAAGGGTCATAATGCTTGCGATAAGACAACGCATCGCGTTGAAGGGCAAAACGGAAACCCAAAGATAAAAATTATAGAATGTCTCCTGTGTGATGGATGGAAACAGAATTCTCATCATGTTGAGCAGTATCTCCCAATTTCCGTGAAACATTACAAACACATAGAATGGGATAAGGATAAGCCAATTCGTTAAAATTGCCACTGCGATCGACGACAGAGAGCCGACGGCAAGGGAAAGGAGCGCCCCCTTGAATGTGCGGTTGTGCTTGTAGATGAACCCTGCCGGGATCACAAAACCGAAACCGATGAGAAGATTTGCGAGTTCCCCGACAAACATGCTGCCCGTTCCCTTGCACACAAGGCGGACAAGCAGTTTGATGACGACGATGATACACCCCGAAACGGGTCCCATGGCAAACGTTCCGATAAAGAGCGGAATGTCGGAAAGGTCATATTCGAGAAATCCCGGAAATGCGAATGGCAACGAAAAACTGAATACATGCAACAGCCCGGCAAGTGCGCCGAAGAGTGCGATCATTGTGATTCGCGTTGTGCTGAAAAAAGTGCGGCTTTCCTTCATAAAGAACACCTCTGAAATGATTTTCGGATATTCTTTGAAAGAAAAAAGCCCGTAAAATACGGGGCTTTTCAAACTCTTCTTTTCTCATCCGGACTATACCGTCGGTACGGGAATTGCACCCGTTCGGTCCCAGAGGGATTCGCAGACTTTACTGCCGGTGGAGACTTTCACTCCGCCCCAAAGAATATTCGATCGCAGTCATTATAGCGCCGCTTTCCGCCGATGTCAAGTATTTTCTTGCCAACGAGAAAAGTTCATGTCGCATGGGTCTGCGCGGCGTCTGTTCCTGTACGTCATTCCGCCCCGCGCGATACGTCATTCCGAACAAAGTGAGGAATCTCGACTTTGAGATTTCTCGCTACGCTACTTCGCGCTACGCGCTACTTCGCGGCTATGCCGCTCGTGCCGCCCTTCGACGCCATAAAGAACGTGCGGGCGGGGCGTGCCGCGCTTGGAGCAATAAGAATTCGCGCGGGGCGAAATGACGTAGTAGAGGACGTTATCCCCCCCACCACCCGCTGCGCGGGAGCCTCTTTGGGCGGCAGGGACCGCCGCAAAGCCCGTCGCGCCTGCCAGCGCTCCTGTCGCGGCGCAGCTCACAGCCCACTG
>CANQUD010000018.1 GCA_947626935.1 uncultured Clostridia bacterium
GACTATCTCCATGACGGCCTCCTGCACTGATTTTTTTCTTTCCCACCCTGTCTCATATGTTTGACAAACCTACAATGGGGGAAATTTCTTTTGGAAATTTTCTCCGCCCGTTTTCAGAGCGACTTGCCGCCGAAACGGTCGGTGAGGACCCAAAGTTCCTTCTCGTAATTCATGCCGTACTTTCTGTCGGGTACTTCTTCCCGCGTGCGGAGAATGGAGCGGTAGCAGAACTGCGCCGTCAGCGAGAGCGCTTCCTTCATGGAAAGTCCGCCGCCGATGCAGCCCGAAAAGGCGGAAGCGAACACATCGCCCGCGCCGTGGTAATTCCCTTCGACCTTGACGAGCGGCATGCGCTCCTCTTTTTCGTCGAAATAGTAGAGGAAATACCCGTCTGCGCAGTCGGCGCCCGTGATGACGGGGTGCGGGCAGCTCTTCTTGAGGATCGCAAGCGCCCTCGAGAAATCTCTCTCTCCCGTCAGAAGGTAACTCTCCGTCTCGTTGGGGAGAATGTAGTCCGCTTCGGCGCAGAGGGAGAGCATTCCCGCGGCGAAGTCCTCGTCAAAGCCCTTATAAAAGGTGAAGTTGTCGCCGAGGACGGGGTCCACGACGAACTTGCCGTTCGGCTTCAAAAATTTATTCTTGACGCGCCGCACGAACTCGATCTGCTGTTTGCTCCCGAGGTAGCCGCTATAGATGACGTCATATTTGAGTCCCAGCGTCTCCCAATGGCGGCAGATCTTCTCCATCTCGTCATCGAGATTCAGAAACGTATACCCCGTGAATCCGCCCGTGTGGGTGGAGAGGAGCGCGGTGGGGAGAATGTCGACGGTCGCTCCGCAGGCGGAGAGGACGGGCAGCGCGACGGTGAGGGAACACTTCCCGACGCAGGAAATATCGTTGATCGCTAAAATACGCATATGCGCCTCCCGATCGATCCCTTGAGGATCGGACTAAATTATCATTATACGCTCGGTTGTCTGCTTTGTCAAGTTGCAAAACACAAAAAGCTGTGCTATAATATCGGTATGCGTCCGAGGTCGGACGACATGAAAAACGCACAGGAGAAAAAAATGGACGGTTTGGCAGAGGCGATCGTTCCGACGAGAAATCTCAATCTGCTCTACATCATTCTGGACTGCATTTTTCTCGCGGTCCTTGTCGGGCTTCTCGTCTGGAAGAAGCGCTATTCCACGACGCTGTTCGGCTTGTTCGGCGGCGTGCTCTATACGGTCGTGGACTTCGGCGGGTTCTATCTGATGAGCCATACGCGCACGGTCTATATCGGCGGCGTCCTGCAGGGGGCGGGCGGAACATTCGCCGTCCTGCTCTGGATGTCGATGAGTTACGGGTTCACGAACTTCGTCTTTATCTGGACGATGGTCGCAAAGGACAAGCTCGCAAAGTACTGGGTCTTTCTCATCCTGATGTGGTGGATGATCTGTCCGTCCATCTCCGAACTCGGCGGCGAGGCGACGATCACGACTTCCCGCACGACGGGCGCCTATCACGGATGGATGGGGGTCGCGCTCGTCGTCAGCTATCTCATCCTCATCGTCATCCTTCTGAAGCGCGATCCGCAGAAGGCGTTTGTCAATGTGCTGTATCTCTGTCTCATCGGCGTGTTTGTGCAGTTCGGTTGGGAATTTTCTCTCCTCGTGAACGGCATCCGCCCGATGAACGGGGCGAGTTTGAGAACACTCATCGTCAACTCCTGTCTGGAGACCAACCTCGGCATGCCCGCGATCTATCTGATCTACCGTCTGTGGGGCAGGCGGTTCAACGAGGACCTCTCCCGCGCAGGCGGCGAGGGGGAATAATGCCCACTACGTCATTTCGAGGAGCATAGCGACGAGAAATCTCAAAGGAAGAGATTCCTCGGCTACGCCTCGGAATGACGTGCGAGACGAAATGACGTGTTAGTGTCCCCCCCCATTCGTCACGGCTTCGCCGTGCCACCTTCCCCCCGTGGGGGGTAAGGTATGGGGAGAGCCTACCCCTTCGGGGGGCTCCCGCGTAGCGGGTGGTGGGGGGGATAATGCCCGCTCGAGCGTCGACGAAGAAACGGGGCGCGTGATATACGACCCCTAAAGGAGAATCAATGAAACTGGTTGCAGCGACGGGAAACATGCACAAACTGAAGGAGATGCGGGAGATCTTTGAGGACTTCGAGATCCTCTCCGCAGAGGAAGCGGGCTTTTTCGGGGACGTCGAGGAGACGGGGGAGACCTTTCTCGAGAACGCACGTCTCAAGGCGCACGCCGTTGCGGCGCAGACGGGACTTCCCGCCCTCGCCGACGACAGCGGGCTGTGCGTGGACGCGCTCGGCGGCAGACCGGGGGTGTACAGCGCCCGCTATTCCGCCCTCTTCGCGCCCAAGGGCTGGACGAAGGGGAACAGGGCGCTTCTGCTCGAAGAGATGAAGGGCATTTCCGACCGCTCCGCCCACTTCTCTTGCGCCGTCGTGCTCGCCTATCCCGACGGACGGGAACTTTGCGCCGAGGGCAGGACGTTCGGACACATTCTGACCGAAGAGAGGGGGGAAAACGGGTTCGGATATGACAGCCTCTTCTTCTCCGACGACCTTCGGAAGTCCTTCGGGGAAGCCGAAGAGGCCGAGAAGAACGCCGTCTCGCACAGAGGCAGAGCCATGAAGGCGCTGCGGGAGCAATTATGAAAACATGTATCATTCTCTCCGACTCGCATGCACGGGCGGGCGCGGTCGACAGGATCAAGGGTCTCTTTGCGGAGAACGACTACATCATCCACCTCGGCGACGGTTCGGGCGACATGCGCCAAGCCGTCACCCTCTACCCCGAAAAGACGTACGTGCTCAAGGGGAACTGCGACTTTTCCTACGGGGAATCGGAGACGGTGATCGAGGCGGAAGGGGTGCGCATCTTCTGTTGCCACGGGCACAGATACGGCGTCAAGCACGACCTTTCGGGACTTGCCGCACGGGCGAAGGAACTCGGTTGCGACGTCGCGCTCTACGGGCACACCCACATTGCCGCGATCGACAAGGTCGGGGACGTCCTCTGCATCAACCCCGGTTCGATCGGCGACTATGCGCAGCCGACCTATTGCTTTCTCGCCGTCCATCGGGGAAAGGTGACGCCGACGATCGTCAGACTCTGAAAAGAAGGTCGGACGAAATCTTTCAATTCAACATGAAATATTTAAGAAAAAGTAGCGGAAAACTTGACAGATTTCCGCTTTTTTGATACAATCGGGGCATGATCTATCTGAAAGATTTTCGTCAAGGTAAACTTTTATATGAAGCGCTCGACTCGGACGTGCGGCTCGGCATTCTCGAGGAACTGCTGACGCACGGGGAGCTGAATCTCGCCTACTTCGCCAAGCGGTTCGGCGTCTCCAACGGCGCGATCACGGCGCATGTCAAGAAGCTCCACGCCGCGGGACTCATCGAGATCTCCACGTCCTCGGGCGTTCGAGGGACCCAGAAGATCTGCTGCCTCGCGGCGGACAAGGTCATCGTCGACTTTTCCGCCCGCCCGCAGGCGGAGGGAAGGGTGGAGTCCGCGCACATCGACATCGGGCATTACATCGGCTACGAAGTCCACAGGACGTGCGGCATCGCGACGGGGGAACACATCATCGGCGGATTCGACGATCCCGCCTGCTTCTCCTTCCCCGAGCGCATTCGGGCGGGCATCCTCTGGATGGGCTGGGGATATGTCGAATATCTCATTCCCAACTACCTCACCGAGGAGACGGCGCTGCGAGAGCTGACTTTCTCCCTCGAGATCGCCTCGGAAGCGCCCGGGTACGCCGCTTACTACCCCAGCGACATTCATTTTTCGGTCAATGGGGTCGATTTAGGCGTCTATACGAGCAAGGGAGAGTACAACGACCGCACGGGCACCTGCAACCCGCCGTGGTGGTACGGGAACCTCGGGCAGTACGGCAAGAAGATCACGGTAGCCGTCGGACAGGAAGGGACGTTCATCTCGGGGGTGAAGGTCTCCGACGTCGCTCTCAAGGACCTCGGCTTGAAGCCCGAATCACAGATCAAATTCCGCATCTATGTGCCCGAAAACGCCGAAAACAGGGGCGGATTCACCCTCTTTGGCAAGGGATTCGGCGACTACGACGAGGGCATCGTCTGCAAGTTCATCTATCGGTAAACCATGAGAGACATTCAAGAATTATCGCGCGAATATTCCGTCAATGCGGAGTGGGGAACGGGGGGAGATTTTCCCCGTTTTCTTGCACATGTGTGCGGAAAAACCGTCCTTCTCCTCTGCGATCCCAACACCCGTCCCCTTGCGGAGCCGATCGTGAAGGCGCTCCGCGGCGAAGGGTGCAAGGTCGACGAACTCGTCTACCCCGAGCGGGAGCCTGTCGCCGACGAGCGGACGGTCGGCATCGCAATCGAGCGGGCGAAGGGGAGCGAATACCTTCTCGCCGTCGGGGCGGGGACCCTCAACGACATCGCAAAATATGCGGGTCATTGCACGAATACGCCGAGCGGGATCTATGCGACGGCGCCCTCGATGGATGGATTCACCTCGGGCGTCACTCCCCTCATCATCGGCGGCGCCAAGGTGACGAAGCAGGCGCAGACGGCTTCCGACGTGCTCATGGACGCGGAAGTCCTCTCTTCCTCCCCCAAGATCATGCGGGGAGCGGGCGTGGGGGACATTCTCGCAAAATATTGCTGCCTCGCCGACTGGCGGATCTCCGCGCGGCTCACGGGGGAAAGCTATCATCCCCAAGCCGCCGCGCTCATGGAAGAGGCGGTGAAGCGGTGCGAGGCATCTGTTCCCGCGCTCGCGGCGGGGAAAAAGGAAGGGGTCGCGCCCCTCATGGACGCCCTGCTCGTCTCGGGCTACGCCATGGTGATGGCAGGAAATTCCCGTCCCGCATCGGGGGCGGAGCATCACATGTCCCACTATCTCGAGACGGACTTTCTGCGGCGGGGACTGCCCATTCCCCTGCACGGCATCAAGGTGGGGCTGGGGACCCTCGTTTCCCTCTATCTGTACCATTCCTTGCGGCATCGGTTCACCTTTCCCGACTGCGAAACCGTCTATGAAGAGGCGGAAAAGCTCCCTTCCGTCGAGGACACGGAGAAAAAACTTCTCTCCCTCGGCTGTCCCGTGCGCTTTTCGTCGATCGGCGTCGGGAAGGACACTGTGCGGCGCATGCTCTTCGAGGCATATCTCATCCGCGACCGCTTCACGATCCTGACCCTCTTCTGCAAGTACGGGTTCATGGACAAGATCGCCGACGAGATCGTCGAAAGGTTTTCTTAAAATTTCCCAAAAATCGGGGTGAAAAAAATTGACAAGCGCGGAAGGGAATGGTATAATGGCAAAGTCAAATAAGTGCGCAGGCGAAGGAGGGTAGAGGATATGTCAACGATCAAAGTCGGAGAGAACGAAAATCTTGAGAGTGCGCTCCGCCGTTTCAAGAGAAAGTGCTCGCGCGACGGCATCATCGGCGACCTTCGCAAGAAGGAATTTTACGAAAAGCCTTCCGTCAAGAAGAGAAAGAAGTCGGAAGCAGCGAGAAAGAGAAGCAGAAACTAATGAAGATCCGCAAGAAATTGCGGATTTTTTTTGCAAAAAATGTCGATTGAGGCGAGGGCGTATGGAAAAGACGTTGAAAACGCTTGCGAAAGAGGCAAAAACACGCATGAAGAAGGGATTTTGGCAGAAATGCGAGGAAGAACTCGACGTAAAGCGCAGCCATGCGCGGGATCTCGGCATGAGCGAGAGCAAGATGGAACGCTACTTTCAGGAAAAAGTCGGGGAGACCATCAAGGGAGAGGCGCCCGACACGTTCTATCTCAAGGTCCGCGACATGCTCCTCGCCGAGGGGGAAGTGTCCGACGCGATCGGCAGGCTCACCGACCGCGGCTACTTCGAGACGCTGGGCTATGCCGAGCGGCAGCGGTACACCCTCGAGCTTTCCGAAAAGTATCTCCGCGCTCTCGAGCGGTTCAAGCGGGAGTATGAGTTCGAACTCAAGAGCGGGGGAAAGTAAAATACCGCCCTTGCACGCTTGCATTTTGCCGTACGATTTGATATAATCATTCCGTATGGAAGAACTGCAGGAGCTCAACGAAGAACAGAAGCTCCCCGTCTATGATACCGAGGGCGCGGTGCTCGTGCTCGCGGGGGCGGGGAGCGGAAAAACGAGGGTGCTCACGGCGCGGATCGCCCACCTTGTCGAGGACAGGAACGTCCCGCCCGCGAACATCCTTGCGATCACCTTCACCAACAAAGCCGCCCGCGAGATGCGCGAGCGGCTCGAACGCTATACGGACACCCGCAGCATGTGGGTGTGTACGATCCACTCGATGTGCGTCAAGATCTTGCGCATGTATGCCGAAAAGCGGGGAATCACGGAGAATTTCTCCATCTATTCGGAGCAGGAACGCAACGCCGTCGTCAAGCAGGCGTTCCGCGAATGCGGCTACTCGGACGACGACGGGCTTCTGAAGTCCGTCCGCTTCCATATCTCCAACGCCAAGATGCTCGGACTCGACCCCGCCGCGTACAGGAAGAAGTTCTCCTATGAGCGGAACATCGAGGCGGCGTACAAGGTCTTTCTCCGCTACGAGGCGCATCTGCGCTCCAACAACGCCCTCGACTTCGACGACCTTCTGACCGAGGCGCTCTCCCTTCTTGCGAGCGACGTTGAGGCGCGGGAGTACCTCGCGGGGAAGTTCCGCTACATCCACGTCGACGAATTTCAGGACACGAACGGCGTGCAGTTCGACATCATCAAGCTGCTCGCTTCCGTGCACGGGAATCTCTTCGTCGTCGGCGATGACGACCAGTCCATTTACGGCTGGCGGGGGGCAAAGATCGAGAACATCCTGCATTTCGAGGAGAGCTTTCCGCAGGCAAAAATTTATAAACTGCAGCGCAATTATCGCTCCACGGGGTCCATTTTGGCGCTTGCGAACGCCTCCATTTCCCACAACAGCATGCGCAAGGGGAAAGAACTCTGGACAGCGGCGGGAGAGGGGGACAAGCCCGTCTTTTATGAGGCGGATGAGGAAGCGGGGGAAGCGCTCTACTGCGCCCGCATCATCGCCGAGGCGGCGCGGAACGGCAAGAAACTTTCGGACTTCGCCGTCCTCATGCGCATCAACGCCCTGACCCGCGCCTATGAACAGGAATTTACCAAGTACGGCATCAATTACAAGGTGTTCGGCGGGTTCAAGTTCTTCGAACGGAAGGAGATCAAGGACATTCTCGCCTATCTCCGCCTCGTCGCCAACCCCTACGACGACGAAGCGCTGACCCGCATCATCAACGTGCCCAAGCGGGGGATCGGCGACAAGACGATGACCGTCCTTCAGGACTATGCCGCACAGGAAGAGGTCTCCCTCTATGACGCCGTGACGGACTGCGATCTTCTTCCTCTGTCCGCGGGGACGAAGGACAAACTGCATGCCTTCGGGAAGTTCATCAAAGAGCTTGTCATCTTCTCGCAGGAGATGAACGTCTCCGACCTCACCAAGGAGCTGCTCGAGCGGTCGGAAATGCGGGAGCAATATGCCGACAACTCCGACGATTCCGTCACAAAACGTGCAAATATCGACGAATTTCAGAACTCCGTCGACGAATATGTGCGCATGAACGGCGATGCGACGCTCTCCGACTATCTCCAGCAGATCACCCTCTATTCGGACACCGACGAGATGGACGGCGGGGAATATGTCACGATCGCGACCGTCCATGCCGTCAAGGGTCTGGAGTTCGACACCGTCTTTTTCGTCGGGCTTGAGGAGAACATCATGCCGACGTCCCGTGCGCTCGACGACCCGAACGGTCTCGAGGAAGAGCGGCGGCTCATGTACGTCGCGATCACGCGGGCGAAGCGCATGCTCTACCTCACCCGCTCCAAATCGAGATACCTCTACGGGCGGCGGGAACCGACGATGCGCTCCCGCTTCGTCGAGGAACTCAAGGACCTGATCAAACTCCCAGAAACGCACGTCTATAAGCGATATTCGGGGGACTATGCGGACGGAGAGGACGGCTACGGACGGCGCGAATACGGCGGATACGGCAATTACGGCGGCTATGGGAACCGCGGAAACTACGGCTACGCCAGATCGTACGGATCCGGGGAACGGGAAAATTCAAAGCCCGTCCGCGTGGGGACGTGGCAGGAGCCGTCGGGGTATACATTCGGCACGGGAAGAGGGACATCAAAGCGGCAAAAGCCCGTCTCCGTCATTCCCCCTTCCCCGCAGCCCGTCAAGGATACGTCCCGCTTCCGCGTCGGCTCCCTCGTCAAACATGCCCGCTTCGGCACGGGGGAAGTCATCTCCATGCGGGGAGAGGGGAGAAATCTCTTCATCACCGTCCACTTTGCCGCGGCGGGGAACAAAGAACTCGCGGCGGCATTCGCACCCCTTGAAATTCTGGAGGTTTGATCATGGACAGAGAGCGCTATCTCATCGACACGTTGAACCAATGGGCGTATGAATATTACGTCCTCGACGCACCCACCCATTCGGACAGGGAATATGACAGACTGTACGACGAACTCAAGGAGATCGAGCGGGAAAAGGGCGCCGTGCAGCCCGATTCGCCGACGAGAAGGGTGGGCGGGGAACCCGTCAAGGGATTCGAGCGGCACACCCACATCGCGCGGCTCTTTTCCCTCGACAAGGCGGTGACCGAGGACGAACTCGCCGCCTTCTTCACCCGCGTCAAAAAGACGGACGGGAATGCCGACTTCACCGTCGAATACAAGTATGACGGACTGACCGTCTGCCTGACCTATGAGGACGGGGCGTTCGTCCGTGCGGCGACCCGCGGCAACGGCGTCGAGGGAGAGGACGTCACGGCGCAAGTTCTGACCGTCCGCTCCTTCCCCCTCAAGATCTCCTATCGGGGGACCCTCGAGGTGCGCGGGGAAGCCGTCATCCGCCTCTCCGTGCTCGACAGATACAACCGCGAACACCCGTCGGACGCCCTCAAGAATGCGAGGAATGCGGCGGCGGGCGCGGTCCGCAATCTCGACCCCAGGATGACGGCGGAGAGGGGGGTGGAGATCCTCTTCTATGACATCAACTACATGAGCGAAAAGCCGCTCTCTTCCCAATGCGAGGCAATGGAGTTCCTGCAGAGAGAGGGGTTCAAGACCTTCCCCTTCTTCAAACTCTGCAAGACGGCGGAGGAAGTACAGGCGGCGGTCGACGAGATCGAAGTGGAGCGCCGAAAGATCGACGTTCTGACGGACGGCGCGGTCATCAAGGTCAACGAGGTCTCCGTCCGCGACGAGATGGGGAACACCGATAAATTTCCCCGCTGGGCGATCGCCTACAAGTTCGAGGCGGAGGAAGCCGAGACGACGGTGCGGGAGATCTTCTGGCAGGTCGGACGGACGGGAAAACTGACGCCGCTCGCGAAAGTGGACCCCGTGGAACTGGGCGGCGCGACCGTCCGCAGGGCGACGCTCAATAACTACGGAGACATCACCCGCAAGTCCGTCCGCGTCGGCGCAAGGGTCCTCATCCGCCGCTCCAACGAGGTCATTCCCGAGATCTTGGGCGCGATCGACGCTACCATGTCCGAGACCCCCCCTGCGGAAAAGCCCTCCGTCTGTCCGTACTGCGGCAGCAAGATCGAGGAAGTGGGGGCGAATCTCTTCTGCCCCAACAGGGAATGCCCGCCCCGCGTCATCCAGAAACTGACCCACTACTGCACGAAGAATGCCGCCGACATCGAGGGCATGTCCGAGGCGACGATCCAGCTCCTCTTCGACAAGAGAGATCTGCGCCGCTTCTCCGATTTCTACAAGCTGACGGCGGAGAGCTTCGAGGGACTGGAAGGGTTCAAGGAAAAGAAGATCGGGAACTTGCTCTCCGCGATCGAAAAGAGCAAACATATCACCCTCGAGCGGCTGCTCTACGCCCTCGGCATCGGGCAGATCGGACGGGTCGCCGCGCGGGACCTTGCCGCCTTCGGCAGTCTCGAGAAGATCGCGTCCCTCTCCTTCGAGGAGCTTGTCGCCCTCGAGAACATCGGCGAGATCACGGCGCGGGGGGTCCTCGCGTACTTCGCCGACGGGGAGAACCGTGAAGAGCTTGCAAGGCTCAAGGAAGCGGGGGTGGTGATCGAGACCGCCCGCCGCGTCACGGAAGGGGCGTTCGCGGGACAGACCGTCGTTCTGACGGGGAGCCTCGGGAGCTTCTCCCGCACGGAAGCGCAGAAGAGGATCGAAGCGCTCGGCGGCGTCGCGGCAAGTTCTGTCACGAATGCGACGACCCTCGTCATCGCGGGCGAGAAGGCGGGCAGCAAGCTCGACAAGGCGAAAAAGCTCGGCATTCCCGTCATCGGCGAGGAAGAATTCCTGAAAATGCTCGAATGAAACTTATGAGAATTTTCAATTTTTCCTTGACCTGTGCGCGTGCGCGTGATATAATATACCAAAATCGGAGAAGGATCGAACTATGTACAGCATGACGGGTTACGGAAAAGGGGAATACACCGAGGACGGGGTCACCGTTTCGGTGGAAGTCAAGTCGGTCAACAACCGTTATCTCGACGTCTCGGTCAAGAGTCCCCGCATTCTCCTCTGCGCGGAAGATCCCATCCGCGCCACCGTGCGGGAATATCTCTCCCGCGGGCACATCGACGTGTTCGTCAGCTTCACCGACAAGCGGGAGAAGCCCCGCGGACTCTATGTCGACTGGGGGACCGTCAACGCCTACATGAACGCGGCGGCGGAACTCAAGAAGGCATATCCTCTCCTCGAGGACGACGGATCTCTGTCTTTCTTTCTCCGTCTGCCCGACGTCATCCGCTCGGACGACACGGGCGGTGCGGACGAAGTGTTGCTCGGCTGCGTCGACAAGGCGCTCCGCCTTGCCCTCGAGGCGCTCACGGAAATGCGCCGCAGCGAGGGGGAACGGCTCAAAGAGGACCTTCTCTCCCGCATGGAGACGATCGCCTCCCTCCGCGAGAAGATCGCCGAACGCGCTCCCTACGTCTCCGAGGAATACAGGGAAAAACTGACCGACCGCATCGACGAATACCTCTCGGGCAAGGTCGACGAGACGAGGATCCTGACCGAAGCCGCCGTCTTTGCCGACAAATGCAACATCGACGAGGAACTGACGCGGCTCAAGTCCCATATTGACGAATACTACGCCGTCTGCGAGACAGAACCCGTCGGCAGGAAGCTCGATTTCCTCATTCAGGAATTCAACCGCGAATGCAACACGATCTGTTCCAAGTCGTGCGACACGGAGATCACCGCAAACGCGCTCGAGATGAAGAACGAGATCGAAAAAATACGCGAACAGATACAGAATCTGGAGTAACGAATGAGACATTTACCCATTGTCATCTCGGGTCCCTCGGGCGTCGGAAAGGGGACCATCGTCAAGGAACTTCTGAAGCGGGACCCCTCGCTCGTCGAGTCCGTCTCCATGACGACCCGTGCGCCCCGTCCGGGAGAAATTTCGGGAAAGACGTACATCTACGTCTCGCGGGAAGAGTTCGAAGCGCGGATCGCCGCGGATGACTTCCTCGAGTACGACGAACATTTCAGCGGACTGTACGGGACGCCCCGTTCCTTTGTGGAAGAACAGCTCAAGGAGCGGTCCGTCATCCTCGAGATCGACGTCGTCGGGGGACTGAACGCACGGAAGCTCCTCAAGGACACCCTGCTCATCTTCATCGACCCGCCCTCTCCCGAGGAACTCATCGAGCGCCTCAAAAAGAGGGGCACAGAGTCCGAACAAGCGTTGCGGGAGAGGCTCCAGCGCGTCAAGTACGAGATGCACATGCGGGAGCAGTACGATTACACGGTCCTCAACGACGACCTCGGCAGGGCGGTCGACGAAGTCCTCGCCATCATCGAAAAAGAAAGAAACAAGGAAGGTAACTGATATGATCAACGAACCCTCGGTCGATTCCCTCGTAAGGAAGCTCGGCTCCGACGAAGAACCCGCGAGCAGGTACGAACTTTGCGTCCTGATCGCGAAGCGCACCCGCCAGATCATCGAGCAGATGCAGTCTACGGGCGCGACGGAACTCCCCGGCAAGCAGAAGGAGATCGTCCTTGCCTGTCAGGAAGTCATGAACGGCAAAGTGAAAATGGCAAGAGATTGAACTCGCCCCGCCGCTTCGCGGGGCAATTTTATTTCGGCGGTCTCTCCCGTCGGGGAGATCGGGCGGGCGTTCCCGCAGGACAGAATATGATCGCGGAAGTCATCGTGGACGTTGCGCACAGCGACGTCGATAAAATTTTCGACTATGCCTGCGGCGAAGAGATCAAAGCGGGCATGCGCGTCGCCGTCCCCTTCGGAAGGAGCACGACGACGGGCTTTGTCATGCGCGTCAAGGAGACGACGGACTGCCCGCCCGAAAAGCTCAAGACCGTCTACCGCACCGAGGACGATGTTCCCGCCATCAATGCGGAATGTCTCTCCCTCGCGGAGAAGATTTCCGCCCGCTACCGCTGTCCGATGGCGCTCTCCTTGCGCCTCTTTCTGCCCGCCGAGATGCGGACGGGGAAGGTGGGCAGGACATTCCGCGAATACGGAAGATTGAACGGGGACCTTCCCCCCGTGAACCCGCGGGCGAGGGCGCAGCTCGCCTGCATTTCCTACCTCGAAGAACACGGCGAGACGCCCATGAGCGAACTGCGGGAGAAATTCTCCTGCGTCTCCGCGCTCGTGAAGAGCGGAGCGATCCTCGTCGAGAAGCGGCGGGAACTTCGCACACCTTACAAGAGCGTTGCGGGGGGAGAGGAGAAGCATGTCCTGACGCCCGCTCAAGAGACCGCCGTCCGCACCGTCGAGGAGACGGAAAAGACGGTCTCCCTCATCCACGGCGTCACGGGGAGCGGAAAGACGGAGATCTATCTGACCCTCATCGCCGATGCGCTCAAGGAGAACAAGACGGCGATCTTTCTCGTTCCCGAGATCTCGCTGACCCCGCAGATGTTCTCCAAATTGCGGGGAAGATTCGGCGGGGAAGTTGCCATACTGCACAGCGGACTCTCCGCGGGAGAGCGCTTCGATGAATGGGAGCGGTTGAGAATGGGGGACGCAAGGATCGCCGTCGGCGCACGCTCCGCCGTGTTCGCTCCCATCGAGAACATCGGCTGTATCGTCATCGATGAGGAACATGACGGCAGTTATTCTTCCGAATCGACGCCCCGCTATCGCACCTTCGACATCGCCTATCTCCGCGCGAAGCACAACGGCTGCAAGCTCATTCTGGGGAGCGCGACGCCCGCCGTCGAGACGTACCGCCGCGCGGCGGAGGGGGAATTCGAACTCATCACCCTGCCCGACCGCATCAACGCCCGTCCGATGCCCAAGGTCAACATCGTGGACATGAGGCGGGAAGTACGGCGGGGGAATGCGACGCCCTTCTCCAACACACTGCGTGAAAAACTCAAGTCCTGCCTCGAAAGCGGCAATCAGGCGATCGTCTTTCTCAACCGCCGCGGCTATTCCCGCACGGTCATGTGCCGAGACTGCGGGAACGTCGTCAAATGCGAGAGCTGCGACGTCGCGCTCACCTATCACAGCGACGAGGACTGCCTCAAATGCCACTACTGCGGGGCGAAATACAAGCCTCTCACCGCCTGTCCCGCCTGCGGCGGAACGCACATCAACTACATGGGCACGGGCACCCAGCGCGTCGTGGGGGAACTCAAGAAGCTCTACCCGCAGGCGCGGATCCTGCGCATGGACGTCGACACGACGAGCGGCAAAGAGGGACACTATAAGATCTTAAAACAGTTCGCCGACCGCAAGGCGGACATCCTCGTCGGCACGCAGATGGTCGCAAAGGGGCATGACTTTCCCTCTGTCACCCTCGTCGGGATCCTCGACGCCGACATGAGCCTGCATTTTCCCGACTACCGCAGCGGCGAGCGGACCTTCCAGCTCATCACGCAGGTCGCGGGTCGGAGCGGAAGGGCGGGCGCCGAGGGAGAAGTCGTTCTCCAGACGTACGATCCCGAAAATTACATCCTGCGCTTTGCGGCGGCGTATGACTACCGAGGTTTCTACGAACATGAGATCGGCATGCGGGAAGCCATGATGTTCCCGCCCTTCGTCAAGATCGTCCGCGTGATGGTGACGGGGGAGAACGAGAAGGAGACGCTCGAGGCGCTCCGCTCCGTCTATGGGAGACTGCAAGCCATCTATGCGGCGCATGAAGAGGAATTTTTGTTCTTCAACCGCATGCACTCGCCCATCAAGCGCATCCAGAACAAATACCGCTATCAGGTCCTCATGCGCATGACGCAGAACGCTCCCCTCAAGGAAGTCTATGCCGCCGTCGCCGAGGAAAAACAGAAAAACGTGCTCGTCTATGTCGAAGAAAACCCGAGCAATTTAAGTTGAGGTCAAGAAGATGATCCGCAATGTATTACAGGTCGGAGACCCCGTTCTCCGCAAAAAATGCGAAAAGGTGACGCGGTTCGACGGGGAACTCGGAAAACTCCTCGACGATTTGAAGGAGACCGTCATCTATGAAGAGGGCGCAGGGCTTGCCGCCCCGCAGGTCGGCGTCTCCGTGCGCGTCTTTGTCGTCAATGTGGACGAAGGGTACTTTGAATTCGTCAACCCCGTGTTCGTCTGGCAGAAGGGGGAACAGACGGGGGCGGAAGGGTGCCTCTCCGTCCGCGGCAAGGCGGGCACGGTGACAAGACCCAACAAGGTCAAGGTCGTCTTTTCGGACAGAAAGGGGGATCGCTATTCCCTCGTCGCGACGGGATTCTTCGCCCGTGCGATCTGCCATGAATACGACCACCTCGACGGCATTCTCTACACCGACAAGGCGAAAGACGTTCGGGACGCCGACTGACCGCCCGAAAAGGAGCAAACTTTGAAGATCCTCTTTGCGGGAACGCCGCAGTTCGCGCTGGCGCCCCTCAAAAAAATCCATGAAAGATTCGGCGTCGCCGCCGTTCTGACCCAGCCCGACAAGCCGCAGGGCAGAAAGGGCATCCTGACGCCCTCTCCCGTCAAAGTCTATGCGGCGGAGCACGGCATTCCCGTTCTGCAGCCCGAAAAGGTCAAGCTCGAGGGGGAACGCTTGCGGGAAATCGGCGCCGACGTCATGATCACCTGCGCATACGGACAGATCCTGACGCAGGAGATCCTCGATCTCTTCCCACGCGGCGTCTGGAACCTCCACGCGAGCCTTCTCCCGCGCTACCGCGGCGCGGCGCCCATTCCGCGGGCGATCCTCGACGGCTGCACGGAGACGGGCGTCACGGTCATGCGGACGGAAGCGGGGCTTGACACGGGCGGCATGCTCTCCCAAGGGAAAGTCGCGATCGGGGAGACGGACACCTGCGGGTCCCTCTCCGAGAAACTCTCATCCCTCGCGGCGGAGATGATCGCCGAGGCGCTCCCGATCATCGAAAACGGCACATATGTGCTCGTTTCGCAGGGAGAGGGGACGGTCTGCAGGAAGGTGGAGCGCACCGCTGTGGACTTTGAAAGGACGGCGCAGGAAGTGAGCCGCCTCGTGCGCGGACTCTCTCCCGCTCCCCTTGCATTCGGCACGGTCGAAGGACTTACCCTCAACTTTTACTTTGCGGAGACCGTCGATACGGAAGAATATGCCCCCGCGGGGACGGTCCTGTGCGCTTCTCCCAAGAAGGGACTCATCGTCGCATGCGGAAAGGGGGCTGTCCGCCTCTCCGAAGTCCAGCCCGCGGGCGGAAAACGCATGAGGGACAAGGACTTCTGCAACGGCAGAAAAATTTTTGAAGGACAACGCTTTGACAAACCCGTTCTATGACCCCTACGTCATTCTGACCAAAGTCTATTCGGAAGGGGCGCATCTCAAGATCGCCCTCGCGGAGACGCCCGTCGAGGAACTCAACCGCACCCGCACGGTCAAGACCGTCTACGGCGTGCTCGAGAACGACGGGTATCTCGGGCTGTGCATTTCGACGTTTGCCGAAAGGGCGCCGAAGAGCGCCGTCCGCACCGTCCTCAAGATCGCCCTCTACTGGCTGATCTTTCTCGAAAAACCGCGCTATATGGTCACGGATACGGCGGTCTCTCTCCTCAAGAAGTTGGGGAAAGGGGGAACGGCGGGCTTTGTGAACGCCTTTTTGAGGCGGTTCGACGGGGAAAAGGTCGTCCTTCCGACAGGCGAAGAGGGGCTTGCCCTCCGCAGCAATTTCCCGCCCTTTGCGGTCAGGGAACTCTGCAAGCGCTACGGCGCGAGGGCGGAAAGCATCTGCCTTGCAAAGAGTTGCGGCGTCGCCGTGCGCTTCGAGCGGAACACGGACGCCTACCTCTCCCGCCCGCACGTGGAGACTCCCTTCAAGGACCTCTATCTCTTTCGGAATTTCGCCCGCGACGAGGGATTCGACCGCGGCGATTACACCTTCCAGTCGGTCGGGAGCGTCGCCATCTGCGACGCCGTGGAGCCGTGCGGGGAATTTCTCGACGCCTGCGCCGCGCCCGGGGGGAAGAGCGTCCTGCTCTCCAAAAAATGCAGCCATGTGCTGTCCTGTGAACTGCACGCCCACCGCGTCGCGCTCATCGAGAGCTATTTTCGCAGAATGGGGGTCGAAAATGCGACCGCCATGCAGGCGGATTCCTCTGTCTTTGAGGAAACATTCGAGGAAACATTCGACGGCATCCTGTGCGATGTGCCCTGCTCGGGTCTCGGGACCGTTGCGGAGAACCCAGACCTTCCGCTTTCCAAAAAAAGCGCAGATATTGCACGGTTGACGGAAGTTCAGCTCGCCATTCTCAAGAACTGCGCCCGCTATCTGAAGAGGGGCGGGACCCTCTATTACTCGACTTGTTCGATCCTTTCCGCCGAAAACGACGGCGTCGTGGGGGAATTTCTGAAGGACGCGGAGGGCTTCTCCGCCGAGACGGCACATTCCCCCCTCGCACACGAAAAAACGGCATACGGGATCCAATTTTTGCCCGATACGGCGTACGGAGCGGGCTTCTATCTCGCAAAATTGAGGCGAAACGCATGAAACAGGTCTTGCAAGATCTCGACATCGGGGAACTCTCCGCGCTCGTCGCGGCGCTGGGCGAAAAGCCGTACCGCGCCCGCCAGCTCTTCGAGGGACTCATGCAGGGGAAGGCGATCTCGCAGATCCCCGTCTCCGCCGCGCTCAAAAACGCCTTGACCGAACAGTTCGAGGACGAACCTGTCAAAATTTCAGAGACCTTTGTCTCGTCGGACGGCACCAAAAAGTTCCTCTTTCTGCTCGCGGACGGCAACATCGTCGAGGGCGTTCTCATGTCCTACAAGTACGGGAACACCCAATGCGTCTCCACGCAGGTCGGCTGCAGAATGGGCTGCAAGTTCTGCGCTTCCACCCTGAACGGACGGGTCCGCGACCTCACTGCGGGGGAAATTTTGGGGCAGATCCTCGCCGTCAACCGTGCGGAAGGGGGAACGCTCAAGGATCGGAAGGTCACCAACATCGTCCTCATGGGCAGCGGCGAACCCTTCGACAACTACGAAAATGTCGTCAAATTTCTCCGTCTCGTCACGGCGGAAGGGGGCATCCACATCAGCGCACGGAACATCTCCCTCTCCACTTGCGGTCTCGTCCCCGAGATGAGAAGATTCGCCCTCGAGGACATTCCCCTCAACCTGACCGTCTCCCTGCATGCCGTCACCGACGCCGAGCGGGCGAGGACGATGCCGATCGCAAACAAATACACGATCGCCGACATCCTTGACGCCTGTGCGTTCTACTTCGCACGGACGGGCAGACGGTATATCTTCGAGTACAGTCTCATCGAGGGGGAAAACTGCGACGAGCGGCACGCCCTTGCGCTTGCGGCGCTTCTGAAGGGGAAGCCCTGCCACGTCAACCTCATCCGCCTCAACGAGGTCAAGGAACGCACGCTGAAGCCGACTTCGGAGAAGGAAGCATACCGTTTTCTGGGAATTTTGGAAAAGCAGGGCATCTCGGCGACGCTCCGACGCAGCATGGGCAGCGACATCGGCGGCGCTTGCGGTCAATTGAGAGCGAAGTATCTCGCGCAAGGGAAAGCGAATGAAGAAGTTTCCCCTTGACATTGTCGCATAATTATGCTACAATAATAGCACAATAACATAGAATGCTATGGAGGTGGAAGATGCCGCAGATCATTCCGATTCGGGATTTGAGGGACACGACGAAGCTTTCGGAGATGTGCAATGCGACCGATGAGCCGATCTTCGTCACGAAAAACGGCTACGGCGACATGGTGATTATGAGCATGGCGACATACGAAGCACGGCTTGCACAGACCGAGATGTATGCGAAGATCATGGAAGGAAAGGCGCAGGCGGACCGCGGGGAGCTTACGGACAGCGCTGCCGCGATCGCAAAATTGAGGATGAAATATGGCAAGTAAATTCAGCTGCAAGCTGACGCCGCTCGCCGAACAGGACATGGACGCGGCGCTTGCCTACATATCGGAAACGCTCTGCAACGGAAAAGCGGCGATCGACTTATTGGACGGGATCGAGCATGCGATCGAGACGATTTGTGAGTTCCCGTATTCGGCTGCCGATTGTAAGATGTTTCTCGTGACGGATGAAAAGATCCGTCACATTCCCGTGGGAAATTATGTGATGATCTACGAGATCAGAGAGAGCGAGAAGAGCATCTGTATCCTGCGCTTCCGATATGTCCGCACGGATCCCGAAAAGATTGTTTTTTAAGTCCGCCGCAACGAACAGCGGCATGAGCACGCAGCGTGAAGTTCGGGCTTTACGGCATCCTCAAACAAAAAAGGAGAGAACCATGGACATCAAAATTGCACCGAGCATTCTTGCAAGCGACTTTTCACGGATCGGCGAAGAGGTCGCTCGGCTCGAAGAAAGCGGCGCCGATCTCATTCATTGCGACGTCATGGACGGCAATTTCGTGCCGCCCATCACCTTCGGCGCACAGATGGTGAAAGCCATCCGCCCGCATACAAAGTTGCCGCTCGACTGCCATCTCATGGTCCTTCACCCCGAGACGCACATTGAGGACTTCGCCGCGGCGGGCGCGGACAACATCACCGTCCACGTCGAGGCGTGCGACATCCCCGCGCTCTTCCGCATGATCTCGTCGTACGGCATCAAAAAGTCCGCCGTCA
This sequence comes from uncultured Clostridia bacterium, assembly GCA_947626935.1. Classification (GTDB taxonomy): domain Bacteria; phylum Bacillota; class Clostridia; order Christensenellales; family Borkfalkiaceae; genus Gallimonas. Next base: position 19,091 of record CANQUD010000018.1, read on the forward strand.
TCAATCCCGAGACGGCGGTCGAAAAGGTCTTTCCCGCCGTGGAAGAGGGCGCCGACATGATCCTTCTCATGAGCGTCCACCCCGGTTGGGGCGGGCAGAAATTTCTCGCGGAGACACTGAAAAAGCTCGAAACATTGCGCGATTTCTGCATCAAATGCGGCAGAGGGGAGCTTGACATCGAAGTGGACGGCGGCATCACCGAGGAGAACGTCAAAGACGTCATTTCCGCGGGTGCGAACGTCATCGTCGCGGGGAGCACGGTGTTCAGGTCGCGCGACATGGCGGCGACCGTGAGAAGGCTGCGCGGATGAACGGCGGGAGAAAACAATTCATCATTCTCCTCAACGGCGAACCGTACCGCGGCAACATCGAGGCGGAGAACGCCTATGTGCTCTGCTGCGACGGGGCATACGCTTGGGCGAAGGACAAAGTGCGCATCGACGAGAACTTGGGTGACTTCGATTCGCTCCAAGAGACGCCATTTCCTGCCCCCATTTGCACATTTCCGTCCGAAAAGAACGAGACGGACGGCGAACTTGCCGTTGACCGTGCCTTGACGCTCGGCGGGACCGACCTCATCTTTTACGGCGGCGGAGGAAGGCGCGAGGATCACTTTCTCGGCAATCTGCACCTTCTCCGCAAGGCGCAGGCGGCGGGCGTCAATGCCGTCCTCAAGACGAACGGCGCGGAGCTTGTTCTCTGCGGCGAGGGGGAACAGACCTTTGCCTGCAAGAAAATGCGGACCGTTTCGCTGTTGCCTTTCGGCGGAAAGGCGCATATCATGGGAATGAGGGGACTGAAATATGTCTCCGACGACCTGTGGCTCCGCTACGGCTCCACGCGCGGCATTTCCAACCTTACGACAGGCGATTCTTTTTCGTTTTCGGTCGAAGAGGGGAATGTGCTCGTCATCATCAATGAGGAGGTTGTATGATCATCTGCTTCAAGCTCCCGAGGATCATCGGCTGCATCGTACGGATGTTTTACAGAGGATGAAATATATCGATCTGCACACGGACGCTCTCACAAAAGAGGGCGTCCGTTCTGTTACGAAAGAGACCCTTGCCCGCGGCGGATGTGCGCTCGAGTGCTTTGCATGCTTCACCCCGCGCGGCGACCTCGGAAAAACGCTGAAACTGTGCGATAAGTTTCAGAAAATGTGCCTTGATGAGGGCTTTCGGCAGGTGAAGAGGGGCGGCAATCTTGCAGGGGAAGGCATGCTCGCCATGCTGACCGTGGAAGGGGGAGAAGCGGTCGGGGGAGACCTTGGAAATCTTCGTTTCTTGCACGAAAAAGGGGTGCGGATGCTGACGCTCGTCTGGAATTTCGACAACGACCTGGGCACGTCGCACACGACTTCGGAGAGGGAAAGGGGGCTGACTCCCTTCGGACGCGCCGCCGTGGAGTTGATGGGGGAACTCGGGATGATCGCCGACATCTCGCACGGCTCCGATGCCCTCTTTTTCGACGTCGCCGCATGGAGCAAGCGGACGGGGATCCCCTTCGTCGCAAGCCATTCGAACGCGAGGGCATGCCGCGAACACACGAGGAATTTGAGCGACGGGGAGATCCGCACCCTTGCCGACTGCGGCGGGGTCATGGGACTCAATTTCTACGATAAATTTCTCGCGGCAGACAGGAGCTGCGAGGGGCAAAAAGCCGCGATGATCGCGCATATGACGCATATTCTGAAGGTCGGCGGGGAAGACGTGCTCGCCTTCGGGAGCGACTTTGACGGATGTCCCCAAAATGCGTATATGAAAACCGCGGCAGATATGCCGCGGCTGCTGTTTGAGATGGAGAAAGTGTTTCCGCATCGCGTCGTCGAGAAGGTCGCCTATGGCAACGCCGCACGAGTCATTCAAAGCGTTCTGGACGAAAAGAATTGAGGGGGGATAGCGTCCCCTTGTCGCCCCTCGGGGTCCCCGCTTTCTCTTGTCGCCCCTCATAGGGGAGATGTCGAGGCGTAGCCGAGACAGAGGGGTTTTAACCCCTTTCCCCTCGCAAGCTCGGGGACTTCCCCTAAAAGGGGCAGCGAGAGAAAAATGCGGTGACCCACACCCTGTCGCGATGCGACCTCCCTCTCCCATGGAGAGGGTAAGAGCCTACCCCTTCGGGGGGGAGGCTCTGACCTTACCCCCAGCGGGGGGAAGGTGGCACGGCGTAGCCGTGACGAATGGGGGGGACATTCTAAATCCCTGCGCGTAGCAAAACCGCGCTTTTGCGGAGCGCACCCCATTTGCCACACTACCGTAGGCTTAATGTCCGTTCAAAGCGCGGAAGGCGTGGCAGCAGAGTGGGAGAAATACACAATACTAACCCCTCGCGCGGATTTATTTTGCGAAGCAAAAGAAATCGCGCGAAACACTCTCACAGTGCCCTTATACTTTCCACGGGCTTTTTTCTTGCGGCGAAGTAGACGGGCAGGAAGGTCGAGATGAGGGCGACGGCAACGGCGACGGCGACCATAATGATGATCGGCACAAACCCGAACACAAACAGCGTCACCTCAAAGCCGATGCTGTCCCTCAAAATATTATTGATGACAAAGGTCAGGACCGTCGTGCCGATGATGGCGAGCACCGTGCAGATGCCGACGATGATGCCGCTCTCCGAGAAGAAGATCTTAAACACGTCCGTCCCTCTCGCACCGACCGCCCGCAGGATGCCGATCTCCTTCTTCTTGTTCGTGATGCTCATGGAGATGAAGTTGAAGAGGAGCAGGGACGAGAACACGGCAAGGACCAAGCCGATGACGAGGAACACGACGGAGAGTTCGGCGACGATGTCGGATGCCATGCTGACTTCGGCGTACAGGGTATTTCCGACGGTGTAGAAGATGTCCGTCACGGGATCGGTCACATCCGTCCTGTCAAAGATGGCGCCGAGCGCCGAGGCGCTGTGTTCAAAGGGGACAAGCACGGCACCGAACGTCGCATCCGCCTCGGGGATATACTTGGTCTCATCCCTCTGTTGGGATTCCGAGATAAGGGCGTCATACGTCTTTTGGGAGCAATAATAGCCGTAGTCGTCGAATGAGGCGATCATGCCGACGATGCGGAAGGTCCCGACGCTCTTGTACTGCGGTCCGTATCGGTCATAGGTGATGGAAGAGTACTCCCGCGTGATGGGGTGGGCGGCGAGGAAGGCTTTCAGGTCGGAAAGAAACGTCTCATCGTCTTTGTAGGAGGGGTAGTTCTCCAGCCGATCGAGGAGATCCTTATATTCCTCGTAGCCCTCGTCGCTCTCCTTCGGCATTTCTTCCCTATAGAAGGTAGCGAGATCGAAGTAGGGGACGATGAATTCGTCATCCTCGAGGGAAGTACGTTCTTCCGCCGTGACGACGGGAAGCATGGGACGGTTCCCCGCGGGGTCGTAGACGGCAAACGAGCGGGAGACCGCCGTTTCGTAGGTGCCGTATTCATCGGTCGTGAGCGCGGTATAGTTCAGCTGCGCATAGTCGAAGTAGGAGATCGGCGAATCGAAGGATTGGCGGAAGGAATCGGCAAGCGCCTGCGTCGAGACGGCGAGCGAATGGAGTCCCTCGCGGAGATAGGATCGGAAGGCATAGAGGTTGAGTTCTATGTTGTAGTCGTAATAGCCGTCGTTCCCTTGGAGATCCTTGTATTGATCGTACTTGTGAGGCAGTTCTCCGCTGTCGAAAACGCCGCATATGTTGAGGATCTTGCCTTCCGTAACGAGCCGATTCCCCACGAGATCGTCGGCGGAAGAGATCTTCACGGACGCCTCGGCGAGATTTCCTTCCGCATCGGCGGGAAGGTAGCCGAGCGCCTCGGCACAGGCGAGAAAATAGCTGCTGACGCAGATGTCGTCGTCGCGTTCGGGAAGGCTGCCCGCAAGGAGTTTCTGTCCGAGCGGATGTCCTTCGGCGATGACGGTGAGGGAAGCGATCTGCGGCAGATAGTAATAGCTTTCTCCCTTGATCTGGGAGAAGGCAAGGTTGACGGAGTAGGTGCCGATGGCGTTCTCTCCGAAGCTTCGGACTTCGGCGGGGGTGAAGAGGGCGGGATATCTTGTCGTATAGGCGAGTTCCCCGTCCACATAGCGGCGCTGTTCATAGCGCTTGTTGAGCGTAATATAGTCGTAGTCGGTCGCAAGGAAGGAGCTGACGAGCACGCTCCGCTCGCTGTAGAGCATCATCGTCGAGGCAAGCCCGAACATGATGAACGCGGCGACGGAGAGAAGGATCGTCATGATGAGACGGAAGGGCTTGAGTTTGAGTCCCGAAGCGCCGATGCGGAGCGCCTTGAGAACGGGCAGGCGGCTGCGGATGAACTTGGTCTGCTTGCCGTCGTACTCCTTGACTTCGACCTCTCCCGTCTCCCCGAATTTTTCCCGTGCGCCGTCCTCGCCGATCCTGTTGACGCGGCGGAAGGAAGCGATGTCGTCCTTTCCCTTGGAGAGGAGAACTTCTCCGTCGCTCTCCTTGAGGAAGGTCTCGATCTCCTTGAGCGTCCGCGCGTCGATCGCGCCGCCCTGCACGGAGAGGGTGTCCTTTCCGATGCGCTTGACGTTCTCTGTCACCTTCTCGGCGGCGACATGCTCCTTCGTGACGTCGGAGACGATCTTGCCGTCCTTGAGTTCGATGATGCGGTCGCCGTAACTTTCCGCAAACTCCCTGTCATGGGAGACGACGAGCACGAGCCTCGTCTCGGACAGGCGCTTGAGGGTGTCGAACACCTGCTTTCCCGTCGCGGAATCGAGGGCGCCCGTCGGTTCGTCCGCCATGATGATCTGGGGATCCTTGACGAGCGCTCTCGCGATCGCGATGCGCTGCTTCTGCCCGCCCGAGAGGGTGTTCGGCTTGCGCTTTGCAAAAGCTTCCAGCTCCACGTCGCGGAGAATGGACGAGATCTTGTCCCGATCCTTGGACTTGCCCTGAAGCTCGAGGGCGAGGGCGATGTTGTCCTCTACGGTGAATTCGTCGAGGACGTTGTACTCCTGAAAGATGAAGCCGACAAAGGTGTTGCGGTAGGAGTCGAAGTCCGCGCCCGAAAAGTCCTTTGAGGACTTGCCCATGACGACGACCTCGCCCGAGGTGGGGGCGTCGAGACCGCCCGCGAGGTTCAGAAGGGTCGATTTGCCGCTGCCCGACTTGCCGAGCAGGAACACGAGACCGGTCTCCCCGAAGGAGACGGAGACGTCGTCGATCGCTCGTGTGACCGCTCCGCCCTTGGTCGTATAGATCTTGGTGAGATGTCTGATTTCCAGCATAAAACACTCCTTTCTTCTTATGACGAATGAGAGTTGCCCTTTGTCCCACTTTCATTGTACAAAAAAATCCCCCGCTTGTCAAGATGCAGAGGGGGAGATAACGAAGTGTCCCCTTGCTGGGGGGTAGACTTTACCCTCTCCATGGGAGAGGGGTAGGGGTGTGGGTCACCGCAGCTCTCTTGTCGCCCCTCACAGGGGAGATGTCACGAGCATTGCGAGTGACAGAGGGGTTTAACCCCTTTGCCCCTTACGGGGCACTTCCCCTAAAAGGGGCAGCAAGGGAACGCCGCATCGCGCCCGAAACGGCGCGATGCGGAAAATTCTCAAAAACACTTGTAATTTTCATCGTCAGGTGGTATACTGATACCGTCACACAAGTTTATATTTTCGGCAAAGTGGGAACACAATTTCAGGCATTGTGTATCTCTTTTTCCCGCATGCCAAAATATACGGAAAAACTTGTGTGACGACAATCGGAGATACCAGGCGGTGTGTCTTCGGTTGAAGGCACACTTTTTTTGTGCCGTCTACCGCAAAAAAATTTTTTCGGAGGTTTCAAATGACAAAACAACGCAAAAAACTCATCGTGATCCTGTCGGTCGCGGCAGCCGTCGTGCTGACCGTTGCCGCCGTCCTTGCCGTGACATTGACAAGATCGGGCAGCCCGCAAGAGGACGGTCCGCAAGAGGGCGGCGGTCCGCAAGAGCACACGCATACCTTTTCACAGGATTGGACATGGAACGAGGAGTTCCACTGGCATGCGGCGACTTGCGGACACCCCGAAGAGACAAGCGGAAAAGCCGCGCACGACTACAAAAACGGCGTCTGCGGCACGTGTACATATGCGCATGAAAATCACACGTTCCGAGACGGCAAATGCGAGGTGTGCGGTCTGCCGATGCCAAGTTCGGAACTGCGCTATGAAGAAGTATTGGATGCAGACGGACAGACGGTGACAGGCTATGCCGTGGTCGGCTGGGCGGACAGCGAGACGGACAGGACGCAGCTCCTGATCCCCGCCGAACATGCGGGGAAACCCGTCGTTGCGGTCGGCGAAAGCGCGTTTGACGTAGACGACGGGGACGGCGATGAGACGCTCGCCTATGTCTATCTGCCCGAGACGGTAAAAGATATCGGCGAATATGCCTTCTACGGTTGTACAGGTCTCGAAAGAATCAACCTTGAACATGTCGAGAATGTGTATAAGGGCGCATTTTACGAATGCGCGGGGCTTGAGAGCGCGGAGCTGGGTGAACTGAAAAACTTGGGACAATATGCGTTCTACGGCTGCACTTCCCTGAAATATGTGCGGGTCGAAGGTGCGGAGACCTTCGACGAGCAAGCATTCCGCAACTGTCCCGCGCTTGAACGGGTGGAATTCGGCGACGGAGTGGAGAGGATCCCCCAGTATACTTTCTACGAATCGGACGGGGTACGGGAGCTCTCACTTGGGAAAGCCTTCTCGCAGGCGGCGGAAGATCTTGCAACCGATACTTTCCCCGACGGGCTTGAATCGATCGAAGTCAGCGCGGACAACGCATCTTACGCGGCGGAAGGCGGCATTCTCTACAATCAGAGCAAGACGGAGATCGTGTATGTGCCGAAGTCGATCAAGGGGAAAGTGACCGTAGCCGACGGCGTAACGGAGATCAAAGCCGCGGCAGCGCATTTTATGAACCATGCCTATGTGACTTCGCTCACGATCCCCTCCAGCGTGCAGACGATCCAGAACGACTGGGTGCGCAAGCCGTTCAAGGGATGCTATGCGCTTGCGGAAATTTACGATCTTACCTCGGTCGGGATCAGCACGGACGGAGACTTCGGTCTGTATGAAGATACAGTCATCCATACGACGCTTTCCGAGACGAGCGTCGTCTCCGACCCCGACGAACACGGCTTTGTCTGGCGCACGGATGCCGACGTCCTGCATGCCTGCTTCGGACGGGAAAAGGATCTGACCTTGCCCGACGGGCATGACGGAAGGGCATACGCCATCGGCGCCCGCGCATTTTACGGGAGCAGTTTTGAGAAGGTGACGATCCCGTCAAACGTCACCGCGCTCGGCGAGAGCGCTTTTCAGGGGAATGAAGTTCTGCTCGAAGTCACGGTCGGAGAGGGACTTGAGGAGATCGGCATCGGTGCCTTCAACGGATGCGCCGCATTGACTCGGATCTCTCTCCCGAAGAGTCTGAAGACAGTCGGTGCGGGTGCCTTCAGCGGATGCACGGCATTGGAGCGTGCGGACTATGCGGGGACCGTCTCCGAATGGGCTGCGATCCAATTCGGAAACGAATTCTCGAATCTGTTTGTCAACATGCAGAAAGAGAAACAGGCGACGCTGTATTTAGGCGACGGAAAGCCCCTGCCCGAAAAGATCGTGATCGAGGGGATTGAAATCGTCGGGAACTACGCTTTCTACGGCGCACCCGTCCGGGAAGTCGTTTTCGGAAAGGGCGTAAAGAGGGTCGGACAGGACGCGTTCTCCTACTGCGCACAGCTCACGACCGTCGTGATCGGAGAGGAGATGGAATATTTCTATTATGCGTTCACGAACGGAACGCCGATCGGGACATTCTATTTCGAGGGGACGCAGGAGACATGGGGGACGCTCAACAACGGCAACGGGGGAAGCAGCGCGTACAGAGCCGCGGCGGTCTATTTCTATTCCGCGGGAGCGCCTTCCGCGGAGCAGTTGGGACAGAGCGAAAACTGGTGGCATTACGGGGACGGCGGGGAGCCGACCGAGTGGGAATGAACCGAAAAAAACAAAAAAATGCACGAAAAAAGCGCCGCGGAGACCGCGGCGCTCATCGTTTGCTCCGTTTTCGTTAAACTCTTTCGACTTTTCCGCTCTTGAGGCATCTTGCGCAGACGTAGCCGTTCTCCACTTTGCCGTCCTGAACAAAAGACACCTTCTGCACGTTCGCCTTAAATGCTCTCTTCGTCTTACGGTTGGAGTGGCTGACGTTGTTTCCCGACGTCTGCCCCTTTCCGCAGATACTGCATACTCTCGACATATCTCCACCTCCATGGGTTTTTCCGCTGAAAAATTCGCTCTCCTTTCGGAGACCGATATATATAATACCAAAGAAGTGGGGAAAAAGCAATAAAAAACGCGCCGATTTTCAGAAAAAATTTTTTCTTTTCCCGAAAAATTTACCGTTATTGCTTGCAAAAAGAGACGTAATAGGATAAAATAGGGAAGAGGTAAAACTCAAAGGAGCAGGTATGTCTGTCAGCACAAGCAACGCATACGGAAAAATTTCCATCTCCGATCTGGCGATCGCCAAGGTCGCGGCGCAAGCTGCGGTCGAGAGCTACGGGATCGTGGATACCGTCGCGCATCGCTTCTCCGACACGCTTGCCGAGCTTCTCAAGAAGGATGCGGGAGGCAAGGGCGTCAAAGTGATGACCCAAGGGAACCGGATCTTCATTGACGTTTTCGTTCTCATCAAGTACGGCGTCTCGATCGAGGCGGTCGCGGAGTCCCTGAAGGAGTCCGTCAAGTACAAGGTCGAGAACTTCACGGGCATGATCGTCGATACCGTCAACGTCAACGTCATCGGTCTCAAATTGTAACGAGCCTCCGTTTCCGTTCATTCAGGAGAATCATAATCGATGCAGAAAACAATTTCATGCTCCGTATTCCGTAAGATGGTCCTTGTCGGGGCGAAGCAACTCGACCTCAACAGGGCGAAGGTGGACGCGCTCAACGTGTTCCCCGTTCCCGACGGAGATACGGGCACCAATATGTCTCTTACCATGCAGTCGGCGGTCAAGGAACTGTCGAACTGCTCGAGCAATGTCTTTCCCGAGGTGTGCGACTGCATCTCCAAGGGAGCTTTGCGGGGCGCAAGGGGAAATTCGGGCGTCATTCTGTCACAGATCTTCCGCGGGATCTGTTCGGTTCTCCGCGACAGCAAGCCCGAGGTCGACACCAAGACGTTTGCGAAGGCGATGGACGCGGGATCCAAGGTGGCGTATAACGCCGTCTCCATCCCCAAAGAGGGCACGATCCTCACCGTCGTCCGCATGATGAGCGAATTTGCGCTCAAGAATGCGGGGAAATACCGCGATTTCGAGACCTTCCTTCCCGCCATCATCGAGGAAGGGGACAGGGCGCTCGCCAAGACGCCCGAACTTCTGCCCGTTCTGAAGAAGGCGGGCGTCGTCGATTCGGGCGGCGTCGGTCTCATGACCATCATGCGCGGCTTTCAGGCGGCGCTCCTCGGGGAAGAGATCGTCTCCGAAGTCCCCACCGACGCTTCGTCCCAGCTCAATCCCGACGATGTGTTCGGCGACAATTCCGACATCATCAACATGGACCTCGGCGACATCCAGTTCGCCTACTGCACGGAGTTTTTCGTCATCAATCTGAAGAAGAGCACGACGCTTGCCGACATCGATAAGCTCCGCGAGAGCCTCATGGGCATCGGCGATTCCGTCATCTGCATCGGCGACCTCGAGATGATCAAGGTCCACGTCCATACGAACAGCCCGGGCGTCGCGCTCACCTACGCGCTCGAACTCGGCGAACTCGACAGACCCAAGATCGAGAACATGCTCGAGCAGAACAGGGCGCTCAAGGCGAAGATCGCCGCCGAAAAGAAGGATCAGGGCATGCTCGCCATCTGCACGGGGCAGGGGATCTCGGACATCTTCAAGGATCTCTTCATCGACCGCGTCATCGAGGGCGGGCAGACGATGAACCCCTCCGCTTCGGACATCGCGACCGCCGTCCAGAAGATCAACGCCGACAACGTGTTCGTGTTCCCCAACAACAAGAACATCATTTTGGCGGCGGAACAGGCGAAGGCGCTCGTCGAGGGACGGACGATCCACGTCATCCCCACCAAGAATGTTCCCCAAGGGTTTGCCGCGGCGCTCGCATTCGACCCCGAGGCTTCCGCCGAGGAGAACAAGACGAACATGATCCATGCGCTCGACAATGTCCGCGCGGGAAGCGTCACCCACGCCGTCCGCACGACCAACGTCAACGGCTTCTCCATCAAGGAAGGGGACATCATCGGGCTTGACGACAAGAAGATCCTCGCCAAGAGCAACAGCATCGACGAGACCGTTCTCAAGCTCCTCGACAAGCTCAAGGACGACTCGCACGAGGTCATCACCCTCTACTACGGCGAGGGAGTCACGGAAGAGGACGCGCAGGCATTGACGCAGAAGGTGCAGGAAGCGTTCCCCGATTTCGACGTCGACTATCACTACGGCGGTCAGCCCGTCTATTACTATCTGCTGTCTCTGGAATGATCCAAAACGGGACTGTGCCCGAATGCGGCGCGGTCCCTTATCATATAAGGGAGAATTTTATGAAAAAACTGCATGCGGCGCACCTTGCCGCCGTCTACATCGCCGCGGTGTTTCTTCTCGCGCTCTTTCTCTGCACCTATCGCATTTCCGATATCAGCGAAACGTCGGGGAACGACCTCGGCGAGGGACTGGGACTCGTCCTTTCCCTCATCATCACGATCATTCCGAGCTTTCTCGCGCTCCCCGTTGCGGCGCTGCTCGCCGCGCTCGCGACCGTCACGGCGGTCAAGAAGATCCGCGGGACCGTCCTTGCGACCCTCATCGTCATGAGCGTCTATCTTCCCTTCCTCTTCGTCTGCTATATCGTGAATATCGGCACACTGGGGGCGGTTTCTACGGTCTATCTGGCGATCAGCTCCACGCTCCTCGCCGTCTATGTCGCCGCGCTCGGCGTGACGATCGCCTACTATGTCGCGCTGCGCCGCGGCTATGTCCTCGACACGGAGTGAGGGGAACGGTATGCAGCTCAAGGACCTCAAGGGCATCGGTGACAGACGCGCCAAGGACTTTGCGAAGCTCGGGATCGCGACGGCGGAGGACCTCATCCGCTACTATCCGCGCACCTATCTCGACATGACGAACCGCGTCTCCATCCGCGAAGCCGTCCACAACGACATGGCGCTCGTCGCCTGCAAACTGATCTATGCCGAACCGCTCAAGACGCGCGGGAAACTCAAGACCGTCCGCGCCCTTTTGGAACAGGGAGCGGACAATTTCACCGCCGTCTGGTTCAACCGGCCCTACCTCGCCGAGCGCCTGAAACCCGGCGAATATCTCTTTTACGGGAGAGTCCAAAACTATTACGACCGCATCTCCCTCGTCAACCCGACCTTTGAACGGCTCGACGCCAACAACAGGCTGAAGGGACTCGTGCCCGTCTATCCGCTGAAGGGGGGGATCCCCCAGTGGCTCGTGCGGGACGGGGTCTCCAAGGCGCTTGCCGCCGTGACGCCGAGGACGCTCGTGCCCGCGACGCTCGCCTCGAAGTACGGCTTGACTCCCCTCGGCGAAGCCTTCCGCAAGATCCATCTTCCCGCAAACATGCGGGAGATGCAGGACGCCGCCGAACGGCTCGCCATTGAGGAATATTTCCAACTTATCGCAGCATTTAAGCTCATCAAGGGGGATCGCACCGAGGCGCGGACCAACCGCTACACCGTCACCGAACGGGAAGTCGCCGACTTTGAAAAGCGCTTTCCGTTCACCTTCACCAAGGGACAGCAGGCGGCGGTGAGGGCGATCTACGACAACGTCACTTCGCCGCACCGCATGAACCGCCTTCTGCAGGGGGACGTCGGCAGCGGAAAGACGGCGGTCGCGCTCACGGGCATCTTTATGGCGGTCAGGAGCGGATTCCAAGCCGTCTACCTCTCCCCGACGGAAGTCCTCGCCGCCCAGAATTACGCCGTCCTGCAGCGGACCTTTCCCGATTACAGGGTGGGGTACCTTGCGGGCGCTTCCACCGTCAAGGAGAAGCGGGAGATCAAGGAAGCGCTCATGAGAGGGGAGATCGACATCCTCTGCGGCACCCACGCCGTCCTGCAGTCCGATGTGCAGTTCTCCCGCTTGAGCTTCTGTGTCTGCGACGAACAGCACCGTTTCGGCGTCGCCCAGAGAAATTCCTTGAGCGAGAAGGGGGAAAACCTCGACATCCTCGTCATGTCCGCAACGCCCATTCCCCGCACGCTGTCTCTCATCTTTTACGGCGACCTCGACGTTACGGTCATCCCCGATAAGCCCGCCGAGCGCGTCCCCGTCGGCACGGCGGTCATTCCCCCGAGAAAGTACGACGACATGTTCGGCTGGATCAGACGGGAGATCGCACGGGGGAGACAGGCGTATTTCGTGTGTCCCAAGATCGAGGACGACGAGGGACAGGCGACTTCCGCCGAGGAACTCTACGAAAAATTGCGGACGAATCTTCCCGAGATCAGATTCGGGCTTCTCCACGGCAAGATGCGGGAGAAGGAGAAGGACGCGACGATGTCCGCCTTCAAGCGCAAGGAACTCGACGCTCTTGTCGCGACGACCGTCATCGAAGTGGGCGTGGACGTGCCCGACGCGACGGTCATGGTCATCTATGACGCAGACCGCTTCGGGCTTTCCCAGCTCCACCAGCTGCGCGGACGGGTGGGAAGAGGCGCGGACAAGAGCTATTGCTTCCTGCTCACCGAGACTTCGTCCGAGACCGCCATGGAGCGGCTGAACATTCTGAAGAGCACGTCGGACGGCTTCGCGCTTGCGGAAAAGGACCTCGAGCTGCGGGGCAGCGGAGACTTTTTGGGCACCCGCCAGAGCGGAAAATTCCTGAATGGGGTCAAAAATCTGCGCTATACGACGAATGCGATCTTTACGGCGAAGAAGCTCGTCGACGAGGCGTTTGAACGGCGGCTCGATCTGGACCGCATCCGCTCCGCCGCCATGGAAAAGTACGAGAGCCTGAAGGACGTCGTGTTGAATTGACCGCATTCACGGAAGGGGTGTCATTCCAAAACGAGACACCCCCTCAGCCTCGGCAAGGGCAGCCTCGGCAGCGTCTCGGACGGGTAGAGACCCGTCCTCGGTCACCGTTCGCGCGGGAGAATGCGCTCACTCACCGCAAAACGCAGCGCACAGCACACCGTGCTGATGCGCAAGAAATGCGTTTTGCGACCCTCAAGGGGGCGCCAAGGGGACTCTACGTCATCCCGCCCACCACGTCATTCCGCCCCGCGCGAATTCTTATTGCTCCAAGCGCGGCACGAGGAGCGAAGCGACGAAGTTACGGAGTGAGGGATCTCGTCCTTTGAGATTTCTCGCTACGCTCGAAATGACATTTGAGAGCACCAAGACCTGACCCCCTACGGGGGAAGGTCTCGGCACAAAGCCTACCCCTTCGGGGGGGGAGGCTCCCGCATAGCGGGTGGTGGGGGGGACCCGCGCTGATCTGCCTTCCTCATCGAAAAACGCTTGCATTTCGGGCGGAAAAGGAATATAATAGCAACACACGAGACCATGGGCCTGTTTCGGATTCGATTGCAAGCGGATGGTGTCGGACGCACGTCGGAGGCTCGGCTCCGTAAAAACGGAAAAATTTTAATTGCTGACGATAAACACAGCAGACGCGCTTCCGCGCGCAGAGCTTCGGCTCGCCGCGTAGCGCTTGCGGCTTGACCTAAAGGTCAGCCCCGTCCTTCCCCGAAGTCCTACGGTCGGGAAAAGGGCGTAATTCAGTAGGGAACGTCGTCCCTCGGCGGATCTCCCCCGACGGGCGAGGCATTGCGGAGATGTGCGTGCACGGGAGTTTGTCTATGGGGTCCCTGCATGCGAGAATGACCACAGACTAAGCGTGTAGTGTCCGCATTTGAACCTTGTAAGACCGGAGTTCAATTCTCCGCAGGTCCACCATTAGCAACCTAAATTGAACTACTTTGTTCAGTTTAGGTTGTTTTATTTTGCCAAAAGGAATCATGAACGGCGGCGGTTTATGCCGCAAAAGCCGCTTGACATGAGAATGGCGTGTGGTAGGCTATTTGCCAAAGGCAAGGAATAAGCCCCGCAGGGGCGGGATACTTGGCGCATTGCCATAAATACCGCACGCCTGCGAGGCTCGTGTCAAGCGGACTGTGGAATAAATAGCCGCCGTCTTATCTTATAAAAAGCGTTACGCTCATAGTGGTAAATCCTACTTTGAATGAGTTCATATAAAAGGAAAAGCCCCGACTTTCGTCAGGGCTGTCCGTTGATTTGTTCATGGGGCTGTTGTAGTAGATTTCTATGCGGTCATCAAAAAGTACGATTTCTTTTACAAGATATGTAATGAGCATTTTTGGCTCTAATTTGAGTGCTTGTGTGTAAAATTCTCGAATAGTTTCCTCTGTCACTTTGGTTGTTTGTCGACTACGCTCTACAAGGATTTGCCTCTCTAAATCTTCTTGTTGTGCTTCGAGTTCATGTAACCGTTTATTGGTCGTGTTTGACATGATTCCGCGCTCAATTGCCGCGACCAAGTTATGCAAAGCGGTATCTGCTTTTTGCTTTTCATGAAGTAGGGCATTCAAAATCGGGCTATCCTTAATTTGCTGTTCTTGAATCAGAAGCAAACCGTCTATTATGGTTTTCATGATTTTCGGGCTTTGCAACTGTCCGACAATTTTATCAATTACGAGATTTTCAAGGACATCTTTCCGAATAGGCTGTTTATGGCATGAACCGCCGATCTTTCGCCCACGGCATTTATAATATCGCTTGACTTCTCCATTCATAGAAGTACCGCTGTCCGCGCTTATCGGTTGCCCGCAGTAGCCGCACCGCACTTTGTGTTTGAGAAGATATACGACTTCCACGCTTTGTTTGCCGTACTTATTCGCGTCGATTTTTCGGCGCACGCTGTCGTATAACTCCTGTGGAACAATACGGGGATAGAGGTTCTCGAATACTTCTCCGCATATTGTACACGTTCCCGCGTATCTTTCATTCTTCAAGATTTTATAGACGGTATTCGGAACGAACGGTTTTCCGTTATAGAGGATTCCCTGTGCAGTCAACGAAGCAATGATGTCTTTCACAAATACGCCGATAGAATATTGCTCATAAATATAGCGGACGATTGCCGCCTCATGTTCTACAATGACGGCTTTCTTGTTCTCGTTTCTGTAACCGTAGGGAACGCGCCCGCCTGTCAGATTGCCCTTATGCCTGCTCTCATTATTCCCTCTGCGTATCTTTTGGGAAAGTTCTGCCGAGTAGTATTCCGCATAATCTTCGAGCATACTTTCAAAGATAATTCCTTCGGGACTGTCGGGGATAAACTCCGTGGCGGACAAAACTTTCGTTCCGTTGTCTTTTAGTGTTTTCTTGTGCATCGCCATTTCGTACTTGTTACGGGAGAAGTGGTCTAACTTGTAAACGAGAATGTACGTCCATTCCCGTTTTGCGCTGTCTTTAATCATGCGCTGGAAATCGGGGCGGTTGTCGTTTGTTCCCGTCATGGCGCGGTCTATGTAGGTGTCGAGAATGAGAATGTCGTGCGCCTTTGC
>CANQUD010000019.1 GCA_947626935.1 uncultured Clostridia bacterium
AATTAGGCTGCTTTAATTCTTAAATTTAGATTTTTATGTCCATTTGAACGCTCAAACCCTTCGAGTAAACTTTCGAGGATTATCCCTTCGGGCGTGTCTGGTATGTTCTCCATTGCGGATAGGACTTTTACGCCGTGGTCTTTGAGGGTCTTTTTGTGGATAGTCGCCTCGAATTTGTTGCGGGAAAATCTATCCAATTTGTAGACGAGAACATAGTCAAACTCCCGCTTTGCGCTGTCTTTTATCATGCGCTGAAAGTCGGGGCGGTTGTCGTTCGTTCCCGTCATGGCTTCGTCTATGTAGGTGTCTACGATGACGATACCGTTTCTTTGGGCGTATTCCTCGCACACGCGAAGCTGTCCCTCAATGGACTGTTCCGTCTGCTTGTCGCAAGAGTACCTTGCATAGATGACTGCTGTTTTTACCATGTTACAAAACTCCTTATAAAATAGATTTTTTGCCTTTCGGCGCGAGCGATCTAAACGAAAACGCATTGGCGGTTTTCTCGCTGTCTGTCCGCTTGCTTTCCGGCAAGGGCGGCGAACGCCGTGCATTTTACCCTTGCCAGAAAGTGCGGTTTCGTTTAAGCTCTGCGCAACGAAAGCAAAAAAGATTTATTTTCCGTTTTGGGAAAGCTGTTGTATGCGGGCATAGAGCGCGGTATAAAACGCCACCCGCTCATGTTCCGATAAGCCGTCTGCCGTCGGCTCCCCGAATGTTTTGACTTCAATTTTCTGTTTCATCAAAAACACCTCCCACTTATAAGCGGCGAGACCCCCTTAAAAGTTAAGAGGTTTGGGGAAATTTCCGCAAAAATTTTCTGTTTTCCACAAGCCCCCTCACTTATAAGCGGCGAAAACCGCTTTTCGTTAGGGTATTTTGCGAAAGTTTTTTGTCCAAACGCAAAACACCCTCCATAAGTTAGCCACGAGAATTGCCTTTTGGCGGGGTATTTTCCCGAAAAAACTTTGGGGCAAAAAGAAAAAGCCGCGGAAGCAAACGGACTGCCCGCTGCCGCGACCGGCACAAAAACAATGCAAAGAAAGGTACAATCAAAAAAGACCGCCGCGACCAAGCGGCGGATCGCCAAGCGGTTCAGCGGCGGCCGCCGCTTCGCGCGGCTTTGATGACTTTCTTTTTTGGTTTTGCGGTTCGGCAGGGCGTGTGCTTGTCTGCGGCGGCGTCAGCCGCCGCACTTGTTCAAGACAAGCACACGCCCTGCTATCACAACCCCAACTTTTTCGGGTAATTCAGCATGGGAAATCCAAAAGATTTTTACAAATCTATTGTTCCATGGCTTGAAAATTTTCTATCAAAGTGCTATAATAATCATGCGGCACATTTTAATATCTCATTCTAAGGGAATACTCTCGGTAAAAGTGTATTCTCTCGCCTTGGAATGAGGAAAATGTGTCGCAACATTGAGAGGTGCATTTTTCGTGCGCCTCCGCGTGAGGCGCATCTTTTTAGGAGAACTTATGAAAAAAATTATTCCTGTGGGGCTTTTCAGTTTTTCTTTGCTTCTGTTTTCCGCTTGTTCATTTGGCTATCCAAATAATAATCCGCAGATTTCAACGAGAGAAAAAGAACTGAACACGATTACTCAATACCTTACTAATGGAGATGGTAGTGAGCAAAATCCATTTGTCGTTTCAAGTATTAGTGAGTTGCAAAATGTTGCAACGCTCGTTAATGAAGGTATTACCTTTTCCCAAATTTACATTGAACTACAAAACGATATCGATTGCCAAAATGTCACTTGGATGCCTATTGGTGGTTGCACTTATGACTATAGTTTTCAAGGAGTTTTTAATGGGAAAGGATTTACACTTAAAAATACAAGTATTGATGAGTGTAGTTACCCTACATATAGCGATAATGAGATGAAAGTTGTTCTTCATCATTTAGGTATATTTGGTCAAACAAAAAATGCTGAAATTAGAAATGTAAATGTAGAGAATATGGATATTTCTCCTAAAAGTTACACGATAGGGCAAAATGGAACAAATGTCAGAATTGGTGGACTAATAGGATTGGCTCACAATACAATAATAGAGAATTGTCATTTAAGGGACATTAATATTTCTTTAAAAATGGATTTACACCAATATATGTGCGTTGGTGGAGTAATAGGTCAAAGTTGGAGAAATACAATTTATACAACAACTACAGATTGTAAAATTGATGTTCGTGCGGGCGGTATCGATTGCGGTGGCGTAATAGGTATGTCCACGGGAGACAATGTAAGTTATTGCCTTTCTCAAGGAAAAATCGAAGCGCTTTCAAACGATTTTTCAGGTTGTGTTGTAGGTGGATTTATCGGACAGCTAAATTCTAGCAGAAGTCAATCGACATATGATGAGGTCGCAAAAGAATACACGTACTACTACTTTATGGATTCAAATTTTAAAGAATGTTACAGCAATATAAATATAAACGCAAGTGCAGGGTATTATGCTGCCGTTTCTTCTGGTTATCCAGATTGTATGATTGGCGGATTTATTGGTGAAATAGGCGAAACAAATAGGACTATTAATATTACACCCATTTATGATATTGGGACACTGTCACTGTGCTTTTCTATCGGCAATATTTCTGTCAATGCTCATAAGTATTCCGTCGGCGGTTTTGTTGGTAATAGCCCTATACAAATACCAGTTCCCAATTATTGTGTAGCAGAGCAAGAAATATTATATATGGACAATCGCCCAATTCATGGAAATACATTTTGTAGTATAATAAGTTTGTCGGAACTTTTACAATTAGTAAATAGTGAGTTCAATCAGGCAATTTGGGAGTTGCATCAATCCGAGCTACCAATCTTAAAGTAAATATGAAAAATCATTTTATACAAAAAGGGTTTATAGAAAATTTTTGTGGCGCCTATGGCATAATGATTTATGATATAATCAATGATAGGTTTCTTCCCAAGCATAACAAAGCGAACAATATTGCTTTGGAAAAGGAATTATATCGATTTGAGAGCATCAGTTATCCCGATGCGGAAATTGAAACGGACTTGAAAGTTGTAGAAGATAAAGGTATAGAAGTTATAAAAAATATAGCAAAAAATGAAAAATTGCCCGACGGTGTAGACTTTGAAAATCTTATCGCTTATTTGCATTATCAATCAAAGCGGCTTCCATTGGACAAAGCGGAACAAGAAGAAATCAGAAAACTAAATAAAATAGTTCAAGGGAATATTTTTAATGATAAGCTAACATACGGTCTTTATGATAGTAATTCCAATATTCGTGCAATAAACAGTCTATTGCAGAATTATCATTTTTATTTAATCAAACAGGACGACCCAATTTTCTTTTTTACAGATACTTTTTGTGCTTCACTCCGTAGCGGATGTGAACAAGTAATACCGATAACAAATCATCTTGCTTTATATATGGTTTCTAAATCGGGGAAAAGGCTTTTCAAATTTAATTTCAAAGAAAACGTTGCAAATTCAATATCTTTTGAGGACTATTTTTGCATAATGTCCACCTTTGCCGTTGAGTACAAGCAGTTTGCATTTAGTAGCTATACTGAAACAAACCGAAAACTCCTTCGCTTAATTTATAAATCATTATTATGAAAAACCGAAGCTACAATTATCATAATTTGCTCCACTTGTTCAAGACAAGCACACGCCGCGCTCTCACAACCCCAACTTTTCGGAGTAATGCAAAAGGAAAATCAAGATGAAATCATTGGAAGAAATACGCGCCGATCTGCGCTTCATTCGGGAATATTACAAGCTCAAACGCACGATGAAACGCCCCTTTGAAGTCACCGACCACGGCGACTATAAAAGTTTGATTGCGCGTTATGATACGCTTGCAAAGACGGCTCCGAAGCGGCAGGCGCAGGTGTATGAGGGGCTGTATCTTCAAGGAAAGACACAAAAGGCACTTGCGCAGGAGTGGGAAGTCACGGAGAAATATATTCAAATTCTGAATAAGCGGCTGTTGCTGTTTTTGCAGTCGCATTGGGATTGAAACGGGTATTCGATTAAGACTGAATGCCGCTCACCAGACATGGATAAATCCGAACACTCTTGTTCGGGTTTATTTTTATGTGTTTCGAGAAATTCTCCGAGTTCCGAATCCTCTATATCCTCGAAGGTAATCGTTTCCGTTCCCTCTTTTTTAGTCAAGCACCCGCCAAAGTGCCAAGTTCAAAAAAGATTTTCTGTTTGGCGAAAAATATAAGGATTTTGATTTTGTCGTTAATGAAAGACTTGTTTCTCATAGAATTAAAACAGCACAATTTATCATATCAGCAGCATTTCAAAGAACAACTGTTCAGTTATATGCGACTTTTGAGGTTATCTGTCGGCATTTTGATTTGCGATAAGCTCTACATCTATGTTTTGGATTATAACGACCATGAAATGTCTTTGGAAATTGCCTTTACAAAGGAGAACGAAAACGGCGGCAAGTTTATAGAATTGTTTGAGAAAGGCGGATTTGACGAGAAGAAGGTGCGCGAATTTATCGAAAGAAACGCTCTGTTTGAGACGCACGTTCGGGAGATCCGCAAAGACATTCAAACATTGCCTATTGTTGAACTCTTAAAAAGGCATTATGTCGAACAATATTCGGAGGAAGAAATCGAAACGGCCATGAATGGACTGAATGTCCGCATATCTTTGAATGCTCCCTCGGCGAATCAAACAGTTCCTGCGCCCAAACCCGCGCCGTCCGATCCGCCGCATCCATATGGCGATTATTATGAAGAACCAGAAGAGGATTATATACTCATAAAAACTTCGGATGTGCGCGTTCTCTCTTGCGGCGGCAGTATCTATGAGGCTACAAGATATGCTTGGGCAGCAAAATTTGAGCGTGTGAGACAATATCACTATGTGTTCGGCGTCATCAGGGGAATCGTAAAAGGCGTCTACATTGTGGATAAATGGTATTTGGTAAATGACGGGGTCGATGCGGGGCGGGTTGCATTTCACGGGCATGACGCCCCCGAGGAGTTTGCGAGCCGTTTCCTCGGGAAGCGCATTCCGCCGCAATATATGAGAAAAGGCTCTGCAAATCCGTTACTATACAAAAGAAAATAAATCGAAAACGGGGTACTCTCATTGAGGGTATCCCGTTTTCGATTCCCGTGAACAATTATTTTACTTTCAGGTAGCCTTGTTCAAAGCTATCGGGCACAACAAATGGTTTCTCCCCTATGGAGAATGCGACAGAAATATATTTTTCGTCTACCTTGATGATCTTCCCTTCGCCATATTTTGCATGAGCTACCGACATCCCGACAACAACCACGGGTGCGGGGGGAGAATCGGAAAGGGGTTCCGACGCTGCGATTGGCGCGGACGGTGTTTTTTCTTCGGGTTTTTTGAAATGCTCATAGAGCTTTCGCCGTCTTTCATCCGCGACCGTTCTCGGAACCTCGATCCCAAGCTCCAGCAATTCGCCTGCGGTGGAAATATGCCCTTTCAAAAGTTTCATAACATTCTTGGAAAAGCCCATATCCCCTATCTGCGTTGCATATATTGGCATATTCTTGATGAAGTCCGCTTTCGTATTCAAAATTTTTCCGAATTCACCTTTCGATCTCAATGTAAAATTATCCATAACCTTGGCATATTCCCGCGCGGTCAGATCTTCTCGCAAAAAATGAGAAAGCGCAAACGCACCCACAAAGCGGCATTCATAAAAGTTCTTTTTGCAATCAAGTAGCTCGAAGGCGAGCCGAAGTGGGTACTGCCCTTCTCTATCGTCTTTTTGAATCACTTTCGTATGATTTTTGCTGACCAATTTCTCCGTAATTATATTGCCAATCAAACGATTTTCCCATAGATAATCGGGCGCAAATCCGTGAGTACTCCCATCCATAAATACAAACCATGCAATGACTCCGGGTAACTCAAACTCATCCAGCTGGACACCAGACTCCTCATAAACCTTGAACATTGTGCCGAGCGTGTGATTGATCATATCGGCATAGCTGTTTCCGATAAATTTATCCCCGAGGTGAAATGTTTTCATTTTACTTTCTCCTTTACATGACGGTAATAACAAAATAATTTCAGATTATTGAGCGTTACTTGTCCTTTTTGTCGCACATCCAATCAACTAACACACTAACACCTATCATCGCAAAAATACATGTGAAACCGTACAAGGCATGTTGGAGAACGCCGCTACGAAGCCATAGGTCATTGATAAGGTACCCCGCGACAATACCGACACAAACGATAAATTTAATAAATTTTTTCATTTTTCATCTCCCGAATAAATCGTGCTGCCGATTGATTCCTTTGTGTGCTCATAATAACACCCGCCGCCGCGGATCTTGACAACGGGCAAGCCGAATTCTATCAGATAGTCCACATTGCGGCTCACCGTTCTGCGGTCACACGGAATACCCAACGAGTTGATGACCTTCGTCATGCCCGTGATCGTGATCGGTTTTTCCTTCGATGAACCTTGATAGAGCATTTTCAGCACATAGAGGATCAGTGTCTTTTTTGCGATCGGCTTTGTCATTTTTCCCTCAAAACTTTTCAAATAATCGATGAGATCGTTCTCTCATTGAATCATTCCGCAATAATATTTACGGTCCGCATGACCGCTCCATTCCAGCACGTTCTCCGCTTTCAAGCCGAATCGATCGACAAGATAGTCCCTCGCCTCACGGAAGGTGGGAAAATCCGGTATTTTGTATATCACGGTGTCATCCCACAGGGGCGCAACCTCATAACTCCATGCTTCGGAATTCCTGTCGGAGCGGGTGTGCAAATACTTTCTGTAATTCCGATAGGTCGTGAACGCAAGTCCGTTGGCAGCTGTATCGCTCATGATCTTTTGCTGATACTCAAAGATCACGACCGTTTCTTCCTCTCCGCGGAAGGGATAGTCTTCTGCTCCATGCCAGCAGTACGGGGAATTCCCGTCGCAAATCACCCTGTCTGCCACTTCCCGTCCCGTGCTGTCCTCTCCGATCACAAAGAAAAATCCACGCAGTCTGTCGTGAAATTTCCGTTGAAGGATGAGAGAATCGTAGCGAGACGCGGTGTCGCACAGTGTGTCGCAAAACTCCTTTCCAATCTCCTCAAGGTATTCCTTTTTGAGAAGGGAATTTTTCCAATCCTCGGGAATGCCTTCAAAGCCGTATAAAAGTCCCGCAAGGCTACCCGCGACCGCGCCGACCGAGTCGGTATCGAGTCCCAGATTGACCGCTTTCAAAACACAGTCGCGGTAGTTTTCCGTCGTCAGAACGCACCAGACGGCAGCTTCCAACGTATCCACGACATAGCCGCTACTCTTAATCTCATCACGAGGGAGCAAGGCAAACCCCTCTTCAAACAGGCGATGATAGAGGTTGAGTTCGGATTCTCCTTGATAGTACGCTCTTGCTTTCTTCAAACCCTCTTTGACCCCCTGCTTCGTGGGATCTTCGAGAAGCTCCCACAGGACGAAGGAATAGATCCCGCAACCGATACAGCTTCTCGGGTGGGCATGGGTGAGCGCAGACGCGCGGTGGAGATAGGCGATCTTCCCGTCCAACGGGAAATCGGAACAAGCAAGATAGAGCGAAAACGGATAGATCCGCATGAGGGAGCCGTTCCCGTTCTCATGCTCACCGCAACGCCCGTGTCCCTCCGCAAACATTGCATCGCGGGAGAATTCTTTGATCGAGCGATAGCACGCTCTTCCGACGTCGAATGTCACGCCCGTCGGCGTAAATTCGCCTTCAAAGAGCCATTTTTTGAAATTTTCCATGACCGCTCTGAAATCAAGCCCGTGTTTTGCGAGCGCGTCCATGGCGCAGAGCGACATACTCGTGTCGTCTGACCATGTTCCTTTGGGGAAACGCAGATCGCCGAAGGGCATCATGTCGGTAACGGGGAAACGGTCGCGCTCCGACCTTTCCTCAAACTGCACGGGTCCGCCGACCGCATCCCCCACGGCGTGCCCGAAAATGATTGCTTTGACTTTCTCGTAAAGTTGTTCCTGCTTCATTACTGCGCTCCTGAAAACTCCCTTTTCTTCTATTATACCATAAAGCTGTGGACAAAACTATGACATCCGAGGAAAAACAAAAAAATTTTCTCCGAAACACTTGCTTCAAGATGTCCTGTTGGGGTCTCGTTGAGTCCCCATGAAAAATACTCATTCTTTTGAATGGACGTTTTTTGTTTTGGAACCGTCAAAATCGGTTGCTTTTTTTGAAAAAATCCGCTATAATCATAGCGCAAAGTGAGTTGCACAAATCTGCGTGCGTAAGTCCGGCTTATCGGGCTTACGCTTTTTTTATGAGGAAAAAATGGAAACTTGCAAACAGAACAAAATGGCAACGGCGCCCATGCGGGGACTCCTCTGGAAAATGGGTCTGCCCATGATCTTCTCCATGATATTGCAGTCGGTCTACAATATCGTCGATACCGCCTTCGTGATCAATATGGGCGAGGACGGGATCGCGGGCAATCTTGCGCTGACGTATGCCTTCCCCATACAGCTTCTGATCATTGCGATCGGTGTTGGAACGGGTGTCGGCATCAATGCGCTTTTGAGCAGACAGCTCGGAGAAAAAGATGATATGGGGGTGCAAAAAACAGTCGGAAACGGCATTTTTATCGGCGTTTGCATTTACGCTGTTTTCTTGCTGTTCGGAATGTTCGGGTGCAACCGATTCATCTCCATGCAGGCGGGCGGCAACGAAAAAGCCGCCGAAATGGGCGTAAAATATCTCAAGATCTGCTGCCTTCTCTCGTTCGGCTCCATCGGTTTTACGATCTACGAACGCTTCCTGCAGGCGACGGGAAAGACCCTCTTCTCCACGATCGCACAAGTCTCGGGAGCGGCGGCGAATATCCTTTTGGACTATGTTTTTATTTATCCTTGCGGCATGGGGATCGCGGGAGCCGCTTGGGCGACCGTCATCGGGCAAATTCTTTCCCTGCTTGTTGCCATGATCTTGCATTATTTCGCAAATAAGGAAGTCAAAAACAGCATCAAAGCGATCAAGCCGAACGGCTCTACGATTCTTGCCATCTATAAAGTCGGCATTTCCGCAGCCCTCATGCAGGGTTTGCTTTCGGTCATGATGCTCGGCATGACAAAGATCTTGGGAACGGTCAAAGTGACCGAAACGGCGGAGCTTTTGCAGGGAAGTTTCGGAATTTACTATAAAATCATGCAGTTTGCTCTGTTTGCCGCTTTCGGGTTATCAAATACGATCATCTCCGTATTATCGTTCAATTACGGAATGAAGGAAAAGGAGCGAGTCAAATCATGCATCAAATACGGGATCCTCGACAGTGTGATCGTTGCGCTTGTCATCACCGTGCTCTTTGAGAGCCTTGCCGTGCCGCTCGCCAAGCTGTTTGCCATGACGGGCGATGCGGGCGGCAATGAAATTCAAGCGGTCGTCGTGAAAGCCGTCCGCATTGCAAGCATCGGCTATGTCTTTATGGCGGTGAGTGTTGCCGTTCAGGGAGTGTTGCAGGCATTCCGATACGCTCTTCTCCCTCTCCTTATCTCCTTTTTACGGCTGTGCGTTCTTGTGTTCCCCATCGCCTACTGCTTTACGCTTTCGGGCGACGTGTTAAGTCTGGTTTGGTGGACTTTCCCGATCGTGGAAGTCGTAACGGCGGCGATCTCCATTGCTCTATTGAAAGTCGCGTACTCTAAAAAGGTGAAACCTATGATATGATGTCAAATGTTTCGGCTCATTGGTTCCTTGATCCAATGACGCCCCCGAAGGAGTTCTTTCAGAACTCCTTCGGGGGCGTTTTTGTGTTTTTTATGTCAAAAAACAATATGTAATTCGTGGTTAAAAAATTTTTTCTAAAAATAACACAAAATAACTTGATTTTACAATGTTAGTATGCTATAATGGTCTCACAAACATGAGGAGGACATCTTATGGATGCAGAGATCGTTGTTGAATTGCTCAGCCGTATCAAGGTGTTGGAGCGGGATGTTGCGGAACTCAAGCAGAAAATTTCGGAGATGGAGCGTTCCCCCGTCCCCTCTCCCGAAGCGGCGCCGTTCGGAGCCATGAGCAGCATGCCGCTCATGGCCGAACGCAAGCGCGACACCACCCGCTATGCCTTTGACGGGGGCATATATTCCAAAAAAGGGCTGGTCTATGCCGTTGTGAAACGGTATCTTACCGATCATCCCGACCTTTCCCGTGATGAATTGAAGCGGGTCTTTGATAAGTCCCTGCAGGGCAGCCTCGGGGTCGTGGAAAATGTTGAAACCGCAAAGCAGCGCGGCGATGCGGAGTACCGGATCCGCTTTTTTGCGGACACGCACGAGATTTTGCATCTTCGGGACGGAGATATGGTCGTCTGCACGCAATGGGGCATTCTCAATATCCCACGCTTCTTGACGGTCGCAAAGCAGTTGGGATATCAAATCGAAGCAATTTTATAAGAAAAAGATCGAAAAGGAAAAAAAATCATGACGAATACGCAAACCGAACGGAAATTTTTCTGGACGAAATATCGGGAGACTCTTATGGAAAACGGCGAACCGTTTTCTTTGAAGTATTTTTATGATGCGAACGGAGCATTGCGCCACTATGCACATGTAAACGCGCAGAGATTCCC
Organism: uncultured Clostridia bacterium; assembly: GCA_947626935.1. Taxonomy (GTDB): domain Bacteria; phylum Bacillota; class Clostridia; order Christensenellales; family Borkfalkiaceae; genus Gallimonas. Next base: position 10,580 of record CANQUD010000019.1, read on the forward strand.
CGCAAACCGCTGTATCTGTATCGAGTTTACACCTCAATCCGGAAGGGTGAGATACGGCGTCTACCTCGCAAACGACGTTGAGTTGTATAACATTCTCTTTTCTTATAAGGCAAGGGTCGAGGACGAACTCGGCTTCCTCTGCCATTGGGAACACGGTACAAAAGGGGAAAATGCCAGAAGAATTTATTGCGAGAAAGAAATCATCGCTTATGACCGCGACAGTTACATGGACGCCATTGATGAATCGTTACCGCGCCTTCTCAAATTCGCGGAAGTATTTGACCATTTGATTTGAGGGGAGATGTATGGAAAATTATAATGAAAACGACTTGATCAAAGGAATCATCGAAAATATGACATTCGTGAAAAATCAACCGCCTAAAGACGGCGATAAGTGCGCCGGTTCGATCCGTTCCGCATTAGAAAATGCCGTAAAATTATTTTGGCTGAAAAAATACGAAAACGTTCCCGTATGGATCAAAGGCGACCATGAGAGCTTTGACTTATATGAGGCGATTTCCGACCCGAAATTTTCAAAATGCTTCGATAAGATCACGATTTCCTATATGCACACGATACGGACAAGGTGCAATCAAGTGCTTCACGGTGGGTCTCCGCTGACTGTGAATGAAACAACAGAACTGCTTTCCATGTTAGACAAGTGCATCCGCTCCATTGAACAAGCGATCCCGCTGACGTTCCTTTCCCCTCTCCCGTCCAAAACGACACCCCACGAGGCGCCCTTCTCGCAAAGGAAGCAAAACAACATCCACTCGCAACAACAAGGCTTAAAAAGTTATACGGCGGGCGACCTGTTCAAGGGCAACAGCAACATAGACATGTTCTACAAAGTATGCGGAACTTATCCTGAATTCAACCGTTGTTGGATCGCTTTGAAAGATCTCGGCTATTCCGATCGTGGCATCCTTTGGGTCGTCTATATGGATGGCACGCCTCATGGACCCTCTAGGGATTACTTATGGGTGAACCGCATCTCTTCCGACAGCGAAACGATAGAAGAAGAGTATGTCAAGGGAGAATATGTCGGGGTCCATAAACACCGTGTGACAAAATACGTTGCAAAAGATGAAATACGGGTTGGCTTTCGGCGCGATCCTTTGGGCGAGGGAGAAGCGAATCTCTGCGAATGTGTAGGGGTATTCCAAATCTCTGAATATCGGGATACCGCAACCGGTTTTATCCGTGTTTACAAAAGGATTTCAAATAATTTTCCTTTATAAATAATTACATTGCTTTTGCCTTCTCCGATGGTGAAAAGGTCTTTGTATAGAAACATCCAAAGGACAAGAGAAAACGCTTGCAAGTGTTGCAAGCGTTTTCTTTAGGGGGAAAGAAATGAAGTTTTCGGATAGACGTTATCGATTGCCCTGTATGGCTTTTACTTGTTCTTTTTGGCTTCCTTGGCAGCCTTCTTTTCCTCGGCGATGCGCTTCTTTTCGGCGAGCGCGGCTTGGTATTTTGCCTCTTCCGCCTCAAAGTCAAGTCCCTTCTTTTCGCATTTCGCCTTGAGTTCCTCTTTTCTCGCCTCTTCGGCAAGACGGTCGGCTTCCTCTTCCTCGCGGCGCATCCGCTCTTCGGGTTCGATCCACTCTTCTCCCGCTGCGAGCGCTTCCGCTTTCTGCCTCTCCTTGATTTCCTCATGGTCCTGTTTGGAGAACTTCTCCACACCCATGAAGATGAACAGGATCGCGATGACCGCATAGCAGATCGTCTCCCCGCCGATAAAGACCCATTGCATTGCAACGCGCATGCTCGGGGTGGAAAGGACGCCGTTCACCGCATCGTAGCCTGTTGCGACCAACGTGCCGTTCAAAACGCCCGTCGCAATGCCCGTCATGCCCGCCATGATGGCGCCGTAGATCGTCATGGTAAGTCCGTCCGTGCGGAACCCGTGTTTCGCTTCCTGATGGTCCAAAATATCCGCAAGCAACGCGAGCGAGAGATACATCGCGGGCGTCGAGCCGAGAGCTTTGATGATGAAGGACGTCGTCACGACCCAGAAGTTGTCGGGAGCGATGAAGCCGATCGCGCCGCCGACCGCCGAGAGGATCGCACCGAAGAGGATCGCTCTCCCCTTGCCGATCTTATTGGCGAGCGGCCATGCGATGACCATACCGAGCGCCGTCGGGATCGCACCGTAGATCGCGAGCTGTCCCGACCAGAAGCCGCCTTCGACCGTCGTGTAGACGCCGTTGGCGTTCGGGAACATTGCCTGACAATAATAGAGTTGGGAAACATTTTTGAGCATGCCGCCGAGCTGGTACAGGAAGAAGAACACGATCATGATGATCCAGAACTTATCCTTGAAACAGATCTTTGCCTGCTTCCCGATCGACACTGTCTTTTTCTTCTGTTCGACGACTCCCGAAGTAAAGGATTCTTCGGTGATCCTCTCCCGTGTGAAGTAATACTCGATCAATGCGCCGACCGCCGTCGTGATCATGAGCGCGATGATGAAGATCTTCCAATGATTGTACGATGCTGCCTGATCGTAGATCGCGGCGTTGTTCGCGTTCGTGTAGTAGGACAATTTGCTCATGTCGAGCCCTTCGACGCTCCCGCCGAATGTCGCAAGCAGGACAACGGGGATCGCGAAATAGTCCATGTTGAAGTTCGCCTGCAGTTCTGCCGAAAGTCCCTGTACATAGTCCGCGTCAAAGACCGCCAAGGCGCCCTCGATCGTCTTGATGACGTCGGGATCCATCTGGTACACAAAGAGCATCCCGAGGAAGAAGGGCAGGATCATCGTGCACAGCCCCATGGCGGCGAGGGTCGTCGCGTTGGAGATCGTCGCGAGGAGCGAACGGTCCTTGCTGTTTCTCGTCGAAAGATTGACGAGCGCCGCGTGCGAGGTATAGTAGACGGGATATGCGATCGCGAACCATAGATTATACCCGATTGCGATCAAAACCAGCGTCGTCACCTGCTCGGAGGACGTTTTCGGGAGCGGGGAGAACACGAACAGGACGAGGAGCGCCAAGATGCTCAACGGGATCGCCAGAAGAAGAAGCGGTCTCGCCTTCCCCGCACGCGTCTTCATATGGTCCATGAGCCTTCCGACAAGGATGTTGCCCACGACGACCATGATGACGGAAACGACGGGCAACCACGTGAAGAACCAGTTTGCCCAGTTCGTAATGCCGAGAACATTCGACATGTACATGTTGAAATAGTTCGACAGCACGCTGTTGGAGATGAGCGCCAGCGTCGGTCCCAGAAAATACCCGAGTGCTCCCTCGGGGAAGATCTTCGCCTTCGCCGACTTCACCTTCGTCGACAGGATCGGGGTTTCAAAGATACTCTTTCCTGACTTTCCCATACCAAATTTCCTTCTTTGAAATGTTTCCAATTTTCGGGGATCGCCTGCGGAGACGGTCAGACGACGGGGACGGAGAGGATGGCGGAGCCGTAGTCGCTGTCCGCGTTGAGCGTCAGGGTCTCCCCGTTCGGCTGAATGACGGCAAGCGCTTCGCCGTAGTAGGTATCCGACGTGTCGGAGAGATATCCCCTTTCGTTATAGGGACATGCGTGTCCGAATCCGAGCAGTTTCCCGCCCTCGACGCGGAGCTTGATCTCCCCTCTCACAAGCGGCTTTACCGTGCCTTCGCCGTCCGTATATTGCAAACGGACATAGAAGAGTCTCCCCTTCTCCGCTCTTGCCGTTTCGGGGGCGAGCGTCAGTTTCGTCTCACTCCCCGCAGTGGTGAGCGACGTGCGGCAGATCTCCTTCTTTGCGCTGTCGTAGCCGATCGCAAGCACACAACCGCCCTCGTATTTCGTCTGAAAGACGGCTTTCCCTTGCTTGACCTTCTTCGATCCGACCGATCTTGCATTGACGAACAGCCTGACGGAATGCGCACGGGTGTAGACCTCGATCTGCGTCTTTTTGCCGTCGCAGCCGTTCCATGACCAGCTCGGGCGGGCGTTCGTCATCCCCCAGACCGTAGGAGAATGCTTCTCCTTCGCAAACTTGACGGGGACGACCGCGATCGCGATGGGAAGCTGCTCAAACGCAACTTTTGTGTACAGCGCTTCGCCCAGCTCTCTGCCCGTGAGGTCGAGCCTGCCGCTGCCTGCCGAGATCCACCCGGGACCGCCGACAAAGTCTTTGGCATATTCTCTGTATTCCATCGAACCGATCCCGCATTCGCCGAGATAATCGATGCCCGCCCAGACAAAATCGCCGATCAGGGCGGTATTTTTCTTCGCCTGCTCCATAAAGTCGTAGGCGTCGCTGACGAAGGTCTCGCTGCCGACGATGACCCGTTCGGGATATTTCTTGAAGTCGTGTTTGTACCGCTTGATACCGTAATTGTACCCCGCGACGTCTAAATTCGCGAACGCTCCGCGGGAGACACGGTCGCAGATGGGAAGGGTCGCCATCGTCTTCATGAAGCCCGCGCCCACCTTCGAGGCAAGGTTGTTGAAGAACTCCGAGCCGACCGCGGGTTTCTTCCCCGCCTTTGCCTTCGCCTGCTTTTCCGCCTTCTTGTCCGAATACTGCCCGAATCCCATTCTGTACATGCCGTTGAACCAGATGTTGATGCCGCATGTCACGGGACGGGTCGGGTCGAGGGCGTGGAGACGGTCCGTAAACGTCTTTGTGAGGGCGATCCCCCGCTTTTCGGACGTCTCCCCCACTTCGTTGCCCGTCGAGTACATGATGACGGACGGGTGGTTGAAGTCCTTCTCCACAAAATCGGCAAGGTCCTGTTCCCACCATTCGGGAAGATATGCCGCATAGTCGTATTTGTTCTTGTGAATGTACCACATGTCGGCATATTCGTCGAGGACAAGCATGCCGAGACGGTCGCACGCGTCCAAGAGAGCCTTGGAACAGGGATTGTGCGCCGAGCGGATGGCATTGTAGCCCGCTTTCAGAAGCAGTTTTATCTTTCTCTCTTCGGCGTCTGCATACGCGCAGGCACCCAAGATGCCGTTGTCATGATGAATGCAAGCGCCGCAAAGGATCACCCGCTTGCCGTTGATGCGGAAGCCCTTCTTCGCATCGCAGTCGATCTGACGGATGCCGAAGTTCACTTCTCTCACATCCTCGCCGTACGTCACGCGGCAAGTGTAAAGATGAGGAAATTCGGGGGACCAGAGCTTTGCGTTTTCGACGATCAGTGTGACGTTTTCCCCCGTGCCGCTTGCGACGGGCTTTCCCCCGTCAAGGATCTCGACGGCAGCATCGCCGCCGTGGGACGTTTCGATTGAGACCTCGATCTCGCCGCGGGCATAGTCGAGCGTCTTTATTTTAATGCCGTTGATGAGAATGTGCTTTTCGGGAAGTTCATACAGCCACACGGGACGGTAGATGCCCGCGCCCGAGTACCAGCGGCTGTTGGGAAGGTCGGAGTTGAATGCCTGAACTTCCAAAAGATTGACCCCATTCAGCGATTTTTCGGTAATGTCGACATAAAAATTCGTGTAGCCGTAAGGACGGAACGCGATTTCTTCCCCGTTCAGAAAGACCTTCGCGTTGCGATAGACGCCCTCGAATTCGAGGACGTAGCGGCTGCCCTCTCTCTTTTCGAGGACAAGTTCTCTTTGGTAGGAATAATCGTGCCCCTCGAAATAGCCCGTGTTCTTGCCGCCCTGGACGTGACCGCCCCGCGGCTCGGAGAGCATGGCGTCATGCGGAAGGGAAATTTCCTTCCAGTCGTTTTCTCCGAGATGAGAATATTTCCAGTTTTGATCGAGAGCAATTTTTTTCATGATTTTTGACCTCTCCGGTTCGGCAAACACCCGCGGAACTCTCCGCGGGCGTTTGCCCTCCAAGAAACATAGGGAAGTTACTGCCCGTATTGGTTACGCTTCTTCTTTTGATTTTGAGGAAAACGATGCGACGATGCAGGCTACGATGCTCACAAGGTTGGTGATGAGCAGCGTGATGACCATGCCGAGGTTCGCCCCTCTTTCCTGCATGCCGTAGATGTGGTTGAACATCTCTTCAAACATCAAAGCACGGTCGCTGATGTGAAGCCCGAATGCGAGCGAGAAGAACAGCACGGGGATGAGCGTTGCGAATTTCCAGTTGGTAAAGATGACCAGAAGTTCGCTCAACGTCCCGAGCAGAAGGAATACGAACACTTCGGGAGCAAAGAGATGAACGGAGACGCTGTACGCAAGGTAGGCGATCGTTGTCACGAGACCGAGAGCGCCGCCGCCGACACCGACGTAAAAGCTTATGGTTTTATTCTTAAACATATCAGTTCTCCTCCTTTTTCTTTCTGTAGGCAAAGACTGCGAACAGACTGCCGAGCGCGACGGCGCCTAAAGCGAATACGACGTTGACGACGATGATCGTCGGTTGCCACCAAGGCGTAACGGATACGACGTCATATGCCGACGCAAGTCCGTTCATCACGTTCGTGTGCGCATAGGTGTAGTAAATGCGGTGGTTGATCTCTTTGAGCTGTTCGACGATGTAGCCGTCGTCATTGTTGCGGATCGCCGTGTTGATCTCCTTGGTACGTCCGTCAGCGGCGACGCCTGCCGTGTAGCAGAACATATCCGTGCCGCCCATGATCGCACCGACCGAGTGCATGTAGGAGTTGACGCCTGCAGCATCGGTGATGACGATACCGATGAAGCCCCATTCGCCGCGGAGAATGCCGTCCTGCGCTTCGGAGTAGTGACCGATCCAGATGGGTCCGATGCGGTTGAAGCTCGTCATGACGCTCGTTGCGCCGCCCTTCGTGAAGTGACCTTCGAAGGCACGGAGCTGGATCTCGCGGAAGCCCTGTTCGTTGCCGTAGGTGGAGATACCCGTTCTCCACGATTCTTGATCGTTTGCGAAGAAGTGCTTGGGTCCGACGGAAACGCCCTTGGATTCCATGACTTTCGTCTGTTCTGCGCCGAGCATGTAGGCAAGGTTCGCGTCTTCGCTGTAATACTCGAAGTTTCTTCCGCCGAAGGGGGTGCGGTGCGTATCAACGCCGGGGCACCATACCTGCTGTGCGCTGTGATTCATGATGGCGTCCTCGCCCATGAAGTAGCCGCGCTTTGCGAGCATCTCTTTGCTCCACGTGCTTGCCGCGACGCTCTGGTTGACGTATGCGTTGCCCGCGATGCCGTCGGGACCGTCGCCGTTGCTCGTCTGGGGAGCTGCGATGCTCTCTTTCTCGGAAATACCGCCGCTGTCCATGCAGGACTTGATAAGTTCGGAAACGGTAAGCTGGTTGATGAAGTCCGTCCAAAGCGGATCGTCGTAGGGAACGCCGTACATGTCGGCGAGCTTGATGCCCTTGTCGATACCCGTTGCGACGTTCAATGCGGAAGGCGCATTGTCGGGCTTCTTGTAGCCGTCATCGCAGAGTGTTTCGATCAATTTCTGGTTTGCCGTGACTTCCACAGCAGACGTGGGATAGGTATTCTTCCAATCCTGACGGGACAGATAGGTCGCCGTACCGGGGACATAGTAGTTGATGTCGGACTTGTCGAGACGGTTCGTCACCTTCGTCGTAGAGGTCTGATCGGTGACGGGGATGCTATAGGTCTCCGTATCGAGCTTGCTCTCGCTCCAAGTGTAGACATTGTCCTTATTGCCGTTCACGGCATTGCCGTCAAAGTCTGTCATGCCCGATGCGCCCTTCGCAGCGAGGATGTTGTTGAGTGCGTCGTGCGCGTTGTCGCCGACGGAAAGGAAGTACTCGCCCTCGGAGAGGATATACGTCTTTGCCTTCGTGTAATCGTAAGCCGCAAGGAAGTAGCGCTGGACTTTGACCGTGACGGTCTCGGTCGCATTCGGTTCGATCTCCTTGGTCTTTTCGAATCCGACGAGCTGGACGGCTGCCTTTTCGACTTTGTTCGTCTTTTCATATTCACCGTAAGGGGTCTGCGCATAGACTTCGACGACGTCCTTTCCCTTGACGCTGCCCGTGTTCTTGACCGTGACAGTCACTTCATAGACATCCTCATCCGCGTTGTATTTGACGCCGTCGAGGGTCTTTGTGAAGGTCGTGTAGGAAAGCCCGTAACCGAAGGGATAGCTCACTTCATCGGCATAGTTCCACTTGCCGCCCTTCGATTCCCAGATACCGACATCGGAATCTGCGCCGTAACGGTTGAGGATGCAGTCCTCATAGCGGGTCTCGTAATACTTGTAGCCGACATAGATGCCCTCTTCCTGCACGACGTAGTAGAGACCTTCGGACGCATTGTCTGCAAGTCCCGCCGTGACTTCGGATCTGTTCTTATAGACAAATTGACCGAAGTTGACCGTCGCGGGAGCGGAGAGCGAATTCGTCGCATAGGTATCGACAAGTCTGCCCGAGGGATTTGCTTCGCCCTTCAGAAGATCGGGAACGCCGCGGAAGCCCGTGCTCTGTCCGGGACCGCCGATCCACATGGCGGCATCCACACCGTAAGTGTCGAACCAGTTGACTTCGAGCGGGTTGCTCGTGTTGAGGAGAACGATGACCTTGGTGAAGGTGCCGTTGTCCTTATACTGCTTGACGAGGGCAAGCATGTCTTTCTCGTTCTGGTCGAGCGCAAGCTCGCTGCCCACTGCGCCGTCGGGTCTGACCATGTCGCTGGCAAGCCCCGTATACATGTCGTTGGACTCGCCTGCCTCGCGGGAGAGCATGACGATCGCGACCGAACCGTTCTTGAAGGAAGCCTTCACGTCTGCCGTATAGACAGATGCGGGAGATTCACCGATCGTTCTGTTCGAACCCGAACGGGAAGGGGTCGTGTCGGAGTTGTAAGCCTCAACGAGGGTCTCGTTGTAGGTGAAGCCCTTCTCTTTGAGCGCATCGAGGTACTTGACGTTCGTGCCGCCGCTGCCGCCGCCGGAGTTGGATTTCTGATAAGGAATGACCGTGGAACGCCCGAACAGTTGAACGTCCTTGATCTCGTTTGCCTTGAGGGGAAGCGCACCGTTGTTCTTCAGAAGGACTGCGCCCTCTTCCTCTTCGGTCTCGACGAATGCGGCAACGTCCGCATTCTTCTTCGCCTTCTCTTCGTCTGTGATGTTGTTGACGTCTTCTGCGTAATCGCTCTTGAAGTACTGGGGCTTGTCGACGTCGTTATCGTCGATCTTGCCGTCGCCGTTCGTGTCTTCGAGTCCTTCCTGAAGCACGAGCTTACTTGTCTGGATGTTGAGCGCGATATTGATGTAAGGCGCGTACTGGAAGAGTGTGATGGTAAGCCCCAAGAAGAGGCATTCGATGAAAATGACGATCGCGGCTAATCCGCGGAATAATCTTGCTTTCTTCATTTTGATTCTCCTTTAAGCCAACGGGTAGGTCACGTCTGCGGTGAGAGCTTGAGACCATACTTTGTATTGAATGAAGTAGTGCATCTGCCATCTTCCCGCAAGCATGTACGCGAACTGAATGCTGTTCTGCTCGTCGTACTCGAGTTCCATCTTGGTGGGTTCGGAATCGGGAGTCCCGGGACCCCAGCCGACCGCCGGAGTGACGAGCGGGATCCAGATCTCAAGGCGTTCTTTTTCGGGCTTGGTGGGATCCCAGCTCCAGTGTGCGACATTGGGCTTCATCAGGCTGCCGCCGCCGCCCGCAAGCTGGACCGTGCCGTCCGCATAGAGTTCGCAGCGGTCGACGCCGTTTGCCAAGGTAATAACGATCTTGTCGCCTGCGGCAATGACGGTGATCGGCTGCTCGAAGCGATATTCGCCGTATGTGATCGTTACGACCTTGTCGTCCTTCGTGAGCGCACCGGTCTTATCGATCGTGTAATCGGTAATCTCTTTTCTCGTTCCGTCAGAATAGACGGCGGTGATCACCATGCCCGATTTATCGAATTTTTCGCCAATGACATACTCAACCTTGTCGGGAGGCATCATCATTTGCACATCGATCAATTCGGGTTCTGACCCGCAACCTGCGATGAGCGCCAACGATAAAAGCGAGATCAGCGCAAGCACCACGGCTGCAATCTTTGTTGCAGTTTTTTTCATCCCCTTCCTCCTATAAATTATTTTTTATTCGCAGCTGTTGGGAATTCACAACTGCACCGTGAGCATATCACAATAATTTATTTTTTCTTTCATCTCTTCGCAAACGGTCTTTTCCCGCCCGCGAACGGCAAAAAAATGCCGCTCACATGCCGTGAACGGTACTTTTGTTTCACTTAATGGGGATCGTCAGCTGCAGGTTGAAGATGTTCCCCTTGCAGAAGGTGACCATGACGCCGCCGTACGTCTCCGCGATCCGCTTCATGCTCATCATGCCGAAACCGTGCTTGTCGGTGTCCGCCTGCGTCGTCACGGGCATTCCGTCCTTGAAGGACGGCACCTCTTCCGTATAGTTCTCCTCGTGGATATAGAGCAGCTTCTCCCGCGCAAAGACGGTCAGGTTGATGACCTTCTTTGTGTCGTCCTTGGCGTCCTTGACGGCGCGGATGGCGTTGTCGAGGGCGTTCCCGAAGAGGGAATAGATATCGACCGCCGACATGAAGGAGAGCTTTTCCCCGTCGATCATGTAGGTAAACCGAATACCGTACTGCTCGCAGACGAGGTATTTATTGGCGAGAATGACATCGAGGGGCTTGCAGCCCGTCTTGGCGACGGCGTCGTAGATCATGACGGCGTCCTCGACGCCCTTGAGGACTTCCGCCTGTTCTTCCCCCACCGAACTGCGGAGCGCGATGAGCTGGTGTTTGAGGTCGTGGCATTTGATATTCACGGTCTCCATTGCCCGCTTGTCGAACTCATACTGTTTCTCCTCGCTGACGCGGAGCTGGTCGAGGACGGCGTTCTCCTTGCGGAGTTTGCTCCTCTCGTGCATGCCGAAGAGCATGAACAGGGAGACGATGTCGAAGCCGATGAAGGCGGATCTCCACCAGAAGAAGTCGGCGCTGTCGAGGGACTGTCTGTCGTGCTGAAAGACATAGACCATGAGGGCGATGAGGAGAGAGACGAGGACCATGGGCAGACGCTCCTTGCCGAAGCCGCTGTCCATATTCTTGAGCCTCTTCGCACACACCCAGAAGGTGCCGATCTGCACGAACAGATAAATAATTGTTTGAATGGTCGAGAAGAGAAGGTCTGCCTCGACGGGGTTGTGCCCGAAGAGTCCCACGACGATCCCGCCCAGAGAGAAGGCAAGATTCTGGGAAGCGACCGCCGCGACGCAGCAGAAGAGTTCGTTCCAGAAGCTGTCCTTGCAGCAGAGCGGCACGATGGCGAGGGACAGAGGCAAAACGACGAGGTAGCGGAGATAGGGAATGAACGTCTCAAACAGAAGTCCAAGCCCGAGCGAGGCGCCGATAAAGAGGACGAGGGCGGCGAAGTATCGGACAACGAAGTACCTGCGCCGTTCCAGATAGAAACAGAAGAGCGTCACGGCGAGGGCTGCCTCGAAGGCATGCAAGAGGTAGCCGAAGATGTTCCCGTTCAAAAATTCGGTCATGGATACGGCGAGAAGGTTCATATTGCGCCTCCCCGTCCGAAAAATCCGTTGAGGGCGATGAGGAAGTCCTTCTTTCGGCGGCGGCTGATGTAGATTTTATCCTTTCCGACCGTGATCTCGCTCTCGTTGATCTCCTTGACATGCCGAAGGTTCACGAGGTAGCATTTGCTGCAACGGAAGAAAACGTCCCCGAGCCGCAGCTCCGTGTCCGCGAGCTTGCCCGTGACGCGGAAGTCCCCTTCCGCCGTGTGATAGATGAGGTAGTGGTCGATGACTTCTACATAATAGATGTCGCGCGAGGAAATGCGGACACCCTGATCCCCGCTGCCGATAAAGACGTCCTGCGTGGTGTCGCTTTCGATCTTCTCGACGACCTTATCCATGAGGATCGTGAAGGCGAAGTACTCGATCGGCTTGACGACGAAGCCCATCGCCCCGACCTCGTAGCCCTTGACGGCATACTGGACCATGTTCGTGACAAAGACGATCACGACGTTGCTGTCGAGCCGACGGAGCCGAAAGGCACATTCCATGCCGTTCATGTGCGGAAGTTCGATGTCGAGGAACACGATATCGTAATTGAAGTGATAGTCGCTCACGAAGTTCAGTCCGTCCTCGAAGAAGTCGACCGAAAACTCCTTTTTCCTCTCCTTTCCGAAGTGCTGCAGACAGGCGTTGAGCCTCTCCGAATGCTTCTTTTCATCCTCAATGATCGCAACCCTTATCATACCTGTCCCCTTTCCCCCGTTTCATTATACCTGCCCTGCGGGAATTTGTCAAGATTACAATTTTTTGAAACGGCAAACGGGAAGGATAAAATCGTGCGAAGTTTCGTTTCCCTCTTGCAAAAAAGACGGAGATATGGTACAATTTGCGCATGAGGCAAGAAGCCGAAGTTCGGAGGAAAGGATGGAAAAGCGGCGTTGCGGGTTCGGATTCGGGACGAAGGGCGGTCCCGTCTCCGAAAACTATCTTCTCTATCACGACATGCGCTGGTGCAAGCCCGAGCACAGCGACGGAGAACTCTTCGCCATGCTCGTTCTCGAGGGCATGCAGGCGGGCGTCAGCTGGGCGTTGATCCTCGACAAGGAAGAGAATTTTCGCAGGGCATTCGACGGTTTTGACCCGAAAATCGTCGCAAATTACAATGAAGCGAAGGTCGAGGAACTTCTGCGGGACAAGGGCATCATCCGCAACCGCAGTAAAATTTTGTCGGCGGTCTCGAACGCGCGGGCGTTCCTCAAGGTGCAGGAAGAATTCGGCTCCTTCGACGCCTTCATCTGGAGCTTCACGGGCGGGAAAGTAGTCGATCATCACCTGAAGGACGCCGCGGACATGCCCGCCAAGGATGCTCTCTCCGAAAAAGTCAGCGTTGAACTCAAAAAACGGGGGTTCAAATTCGTCGGACCGACGATCGTCTACTCCTATCTGCAGGGCATCGGCGTCATCAACGACCATGAAGAGACCTGCGATTTCAGGTAAAAATCACGACTTATGATCGATTTGAAGGGAATTTTCAAGAACAAACAGCCCGACGGGGGGAAGCTTTTGAAAAGCGGCTTTTCTCTTTCGGACGGGAAATACAGAAAGACCTTCCCCATCTTGCAGGGGCAGTTCACGATGGATGTCGGCATTTTTGCCGACGGCACGGTCGACTATCATGTCTATGACGCGCAGACGGCGGAAGAATACTACCTCGCCCGCGTGCCCGATGCGGCGGGCGTCTTTGTGGGGGGAGTTCACGCCGCTTGCGCGGAAATTCTGCAACTTATCGCACGGAATTGCTGTTTTACGGAGCATTTTCGGAGCGGTCAGACCAAGCGGGTCCTGCAATATCTCAAGGAAAATTTCGGCGCGGATCCTGAATTTTTGTGGAAAGCCTATCCCGACTATGCCGTCTTTCGCGTCCCCGCGAAAAAGGAGTGGTTCGCGCTCGTGGCGCCCGTCGAACGGCGCAAGTTCGGGCGGGACGAGGACGGGTTCGTCGAGGTCATCAATCTGAAAAACGAGCCTTCCGCCGTCGCCGCGTGCATCGAAGCGGGGCGGGCATACCCCGCCTATCACATGAATAAGAAGTATTGGTATTCCGTTTTCTTGGATGAAAGCCTGCCCGACGGGGAGATCTTTTCGTTGATCGACGTCAGTTTTCGCTTGATTTCCGACCCCCTTCCCAAAAAATCACGTTGAAATATCCAAAAAGACCCCCATGGGGTCTTTTTTTGTGTGGGAAGTGCGGTGACCCACCCCCTGTCGCGTTGCGACATCCCCCTCCCACGGAGGGGGTCTCTTCTCCCCGAGGGAAGGTCCCCCGTTCTTACCCCCGAGGGAAGGTCCCCCGTTCTTACCCCCGAGGGAAGGTCCCCCGTTCTTACCCCTCCGAGGGAGGGGGGTAGGGGGGTGGGTCACCGCAGCGCTCCTTGCCCACCCCTTGAGGGGTGGGTGCCCCGAAGGGGCGGAAGGGGTGTCATTCCGAATCGGGGCACCCCCTCAGCCTCGGCAAGGGTAGCCTCGACATCTCCCCTGTGAGGGGCGACAAGGGTAAACTGCGGTGATCCACCCCCTGTCGCGCTGCGACATCCCCCTCCCATGGAGGGGGTAGGGGACGCTCTCGCTGCCCCTTTTAGGGGAAGTCCCCGAGCTTGCGAGGGGAAAGGGGTTAAACCCCTCTGTCTCGGCTACGCCTCGACATCTCCCCTGTGAGGGGCGACAAGGGTAAACTGCGGTGACCCGCACCCCTACCTTTGGGCGGCAGGGACCGCCGCAAAGCCCTTCGGCGATGCCACGCCTCATGTCGCGGCGCAGCTCACAGCCCACTGGGCTGTTGAGCAGAATTGCGCCGCTCCACCCTCCCATGGAGAGGGTCACGCTACCTGCTGCTCTTTGTGCGGTTGTGTTCCTTGCAGAGGAGCTGGAGATTCTCTGGGACCGTCTTTCCGCCCTCGCACCACGGCGTGATGTGGTCCCCTTCCATTTCATTCAGTTCATAATGCGTCTTTGGGCGATGCTCCCTCGCGCAATAGGGGCAGATCCCCCCTTGCCTCTCGTACGCCTGCCGCTTTTGGGTCTCGGTGAAGGCACGGATGTTCAAAAACTTCTCCTTTCCCGAAAGAACATACGGATAGATCCCCTTCTTGTTCGTCACATCGTCGTCCGCCATGAGCACGGCGATCTTTTTCTCGAGCGCCGCGGGGTCAAAGACCTCTGTGTGGAATTCATCATAGAGAGCGCCCCAGTTGAGTCCCTTCATCTCCCTGTGATAGGTGACGAAGGTCCCCTTCACCCACTCGATGACGCTTCTGAAGTACGTCCAGAGTTCTTCCGCGTCGGGATCGTGCTGGTGGTCTGCCATGTAGTCCTTGATGTGCGAATCGGGAGCGCGTTTTCCCGTCCCCTCTCTCCTGCGTGACGGGGACTTCCCGATCCAGTCGAGCGCCGTCTCCAAAAGTTCTTGACGGATGGGCGAACCGGCGACATAGTCCTTGGCAAGTTTATAGGCGGCGCAGCCAGACTTACTGAAGATCGTCTTTGCGTTGGAGAGCCACGGTCCCGTGTACGAGGCGTTGCGGAGTTCCTGCTCCGTGAGCCGTTCCCCCGCGATGTTGATGGTGCGGAACCATGCAAGTTTTTCTTCCTCGTCCCCTTCGCAGAAGTAGACGAGGACTTTATAGTTCAAGATCCGCTCCTGTTCGGGTCCCGTCAGGCTGTGGAAGTAGCGGCTGTCGATCGAGAAGTCTCCCTTGACGTACTGGCAGAAGCTGATCGTCCGCTGCTGTCCGTCGATGACCTCGAAGGTGCCGTCCGCGTTCTTCGCCCAATACATGACGTTGAGCGGGAAGCCCTTCACGATCGTATCGATGACGGCGTCCCGTTTTTCAAAGTCATAGACGAATTCGCGCTGATATTTGGGACGAATGTTGAGCTTGCCGTCGTAGCCGACGACCCCCTCTTCCTCTCTGTCGGCGTAATTCTTTACGATGTCGGCGATCGGAATTTCATGCAGTTCGATGTTCATGATTTTCTCCTTATTAAAATGCGGTTATATGGACATTGCGATTTTCCATTCAATGTATAAGCTAAATCTGTTCTCCCCCGATGATTCTTTTTAACGCCAATTATTTTTGCGGTATCTCCCGTCCCCATTCCGATTATCTCGAATTGATCGGGGTTATATTTATCGAGGAAGGTGATGGGAACGCCCATGACTCCGTCGTAGTCATAGGGAATGTCGGACGTCTTGGAGACCTCGATCGCGTCATAGTTGTCGTATTTCGGAAACTCCTCGGGAGAATACTGTTTATAGAGCGGTATGGTTTCGTGACGTTTGGTCGTGTCAAGATTGGTAAACCAGCAGCCCATGATATGTTTGACCTTTTTTCCGTCGACGATCTTTTCAAAATTGTAATTTTCGGGTACAATAAACCACATATCCGCGTTGATATTCCGATAACCGAGCCAAAGTTTTTGCGCCTGAATCAAAGTAAAAACTTCTTTGTAAGCTATCGCATTCTTGTTTCCGATGATCAAAAATTTCTTCTCGTACTCTATGAGCTGTGCGACGTACTCGCGGAAGAGCGAAAAGGGCGGGTTGGTTACGACGACGTCCGCCTCTTTCAGGAGTTCGACACACTCCTCGGAGCGGAAATCGCCGTTCCCCTTGAGAAGGGACAGCGTGTTCTTCCCGTTTTTGAGGAGCCATTCGATGTCGCAAAGGTCGATGGCGCCGTCGCCGTTGTAGTCGTCCATTTCGGCGATCTCGATCTTGTACGCGCGGCGGTTCCTGTTCGGGACAGGCTTCGCATCGTCAAAAAAGGAGAGCTGCGTGTGCGCGATCGGGGAAGGGTCGTAGCACGTCGCGATGAGCTTTTTCAGCCCCAAAAAGTTGAAGTTCATCGCGAAATATTTGAAGAAATTGCTCTCGTACGGGTCGTCGCAGTTGCAGAAGATGACTTTGCCCGCAAGCTGCTCTCTGTAGTGTTTGAGTTCCGCCTCGATGTCGGGAAGTTGGGTGTAGAATTCGTCCGCTTTGTTCTTTCTCGCGTTGCGCAGTGTTTCGGCAGGCATGGTTTCCTCGTGTTATAGAATTATAGTACGAAAATTATAACACGATAGTTTAAGTCTGTCAACGCTACAGTTATGAGATTTGCGTAAAAAGATGCGTAAACTATAACTAAAGTTTCAATAAGAGGATGAATTATGGATCGTCATGATGTTGCAAAACGGATTCGGGAATTGAGGGAAGCGAGAAAGATGACGCAGAACGCTTTGGCGTATCAATCGGGTGTTTCCCCTACCTATATTTACCAGTTGGAACGGGGCGAAAAGAATCCGACGATCGAATACATCGACAATATTTGTTGGGGGTTGGGGATCACGATCGAGGAGTTTTTCTCCACAAAGGACGCGTCGGACGGAAAAACGTACGATAAACTCGAGGCGCTCACTTCCGACCAGAAAAAGCGTCTGAATGACTTCCTGAACAGCCTGTGACGGAGAACTTCCGAAAAAATACGCACATATGTCGCGATTTGAGAAAAAACGGACGAAAAGGTTTGACCTTTTCGTCCGTTTTTTGTATATGGGGTGAGAAATGCGGTGACCCCTCGCTGCCCCTTTTAGGGGAAGCGAGACCTGACCCCCACGTCATTTCGCCCCGCGCGAATTCTTGTTGCTCCAAGCGCGGCACGAGCGCGTAGCGCGAAGTAGCGTAGCGAGAAATCTCAAAGACGAGATCCCTCACTTCGTTCGGGATGACGTAAGAAAAGGGTGTTCCCTTGGCTCCCCCTTGAGGGGGAGCTGCCGAGGCTGCCCTTGCCGAGGCTGAGGGAGTGTCTCGTTTTGGAATGACACCCCTTCCGCCCCTACGGGGCACCCACCCCTCAAGGGGTGGGCAAGAGAGCTGCGGTGACCCACCCCTACCCCTCTCACTTCTTGGCGGAGAGGAGTTCCTCGAGGAGAGCGAACATCTTGTCGATGTCGATCGGTTTTGCAAGGTGCCCGTTCATGCCCGCCGCGAAGGCGTTCGCCTTGTCCTCTTCAAAGGCGTTTGCCGTCATTGCAATGATGGGAACGGACGAAATCGCCCTGCCCTCGATGGCTCTGATGTGCTTCGACGCCTCATAGCCGTCCATGATCGGCATTTGGACGTCCATCAGGATGAGGTCGTAGTATCCGTCCGCCGCCTGCTCCGCCATCTCGCAGGCGACCTTGCCGTTCTCGGCAGTCTCGACCGCAAAGCCCGCTTCCGTCAGAATGTCCTCGGCGATCTCGCGGTTGAGTTCGTTGTCCTCGACGAGAAGGATGCGCTTGCCGTTGAATTTGTTTTCCTTCTTTTCAGGCTCGGGAGCGGCGGGAACTTTGCCCAAGCTCCGCTCGAGGGCGCGGTGCAGGTCGGAAGCGAACAGCGGCTTGCTGATGAAGCCCGTGACGCCCGCCTTCCGCGCTTCCTGTTCGATATCCGCCCAGTCGTACGCCGACATCAAAATGATGGGCGAATCGTCGCCGATGATCGCGCGGATCTGTTTGACCGTCGCGATGCCGTCCATGTCGGGCATGGACCAGTCGACGATGTACACTTCGAACGGGTGCCCGAGTTCGATCGCCTCGCGGGTGCGGACGATCGCCTCTTTCCCCGTCACCGTCCACTCGGCGTGCATGCCGATCTGGCGCAGCATCTTGGAGACGCTCTGGCAGGAAATGAGGTCATCGTCGACGACGAGGGAATACAGTCCGCGAAGCTCCGCGAGCATCATCTCCCCCGGTTCGTCGTCGGCGAATTTGAGTTCGAGGGTCACGACAAATTCGGTGCCGACGCCCTGCTCGCTCTCCACGGTGATGGTGCCGCCCATGATATCCACGATATTCTTGGTGATCGCCATGCCGAGACCCGTGCCTTGGATCCCGCTGACCGTCGAGTTGCGCTCGCGGGTGAAGGGATCGAACACCGTCTTGACGAACTCCTTGCTCATGCCGATCCCCGTATCGCGGACGCTGAATTCATACGTCCCGAAGCCCTCTTTTTCGGACGGCTTCTGGGTGACCTTGATGAACACCGATCCGCCGCTCTTCGTGAATTTGATCGCATTCGACGTTAAATTCAGCAAGATCTGGTTGAGGCGGAGCTTGTCGCAGTAGACCTCTTCGCGGGAGACGTCCACGGTGTCGATGAAGAGCTCGAGGTGCTTGGAGTGAATGTCCGACTGGATGATGTTGCGGAGACCCTGCAAGATGTCGGCAAGATTTTCGGGACGGTCCTCGATGTGGACTTTTCCCGATTCGATCCTGCTCATGTCGAGGACGTCGTTGATGAGGGAAAGCAGGTGGTTGGACGCCTGCGAGATCTTCGTCAGATAGTCGATCGCCCGCTCTCGGTTATCGATGTGGGCGGTCGCGAGCGCCGTGAAGCCGATGATCGCGTTCATGGGCGTGCGGATGTCGTGCGACATGTTGTTGAGGAAGGTCGTCTTGGAGCGGTTGGCGGCGTCGGCGGCGTGCAGGGCGACGGAGAGTTCTTCCGTCTGTGCCTGCAGCTTACTCGTCGCTTCGGCGACCTTTCTTTGGAGCCGGCGCTGGTTGAAAGTGCGCACGACGAGCATCGCGATGACGAAGAGGAGAAGGCAGACCGCGACGGCGATGACGGCGATGTAGGCGGGATTGCGGCGGAGGAAGGTCCCCAGTCCGCCGTCAGAAGAGGGACGGAATTTCGTCACTTCGGCGGTGATGATCGCGGAGACGGCGCTGCGGTTGAGACCGATGACGCACTTGTTGAGCACGGAGAGGAGCAGACGGTTCTCTTCCCCCACCCGCACGCCGAGCGTGTAGTCGGTCGAAGCCTCGCCGATGAGTTCGGAACTCAATTCTCCCCGCTCGTCCTCCCAGAGGAAGAGTTCGGCGACATAGGAGAGGGCGATCGTCGCGTCGCACTCCCCTTTCCGCACGGCGCGGACGCTCTCGTCGAGCGAATTGTACTGCTTGACGATGACGTTGGGACCGACGTAGTCCGCAAGATAGTGGGAATAGGGGTTGTCGGCGTACTTGATCGTCGCCATGCTCCCGATCGCGCCCGTATGGTCCCGCCGCTTGATGAGGGTGTGCGTCGAGCCGTAATAGCTGTCTGTGATCTGGTAGCCGTCCCGTTCGGCAATGGAGAAGTCATCGGCAAAGTCGATGACGATGTCTGCGCTGTGCTCTGCCCGCTTCTGTGCGTATTCCTCACGGCCGCTGACGGGAATGTACTCGAATGTGAGGGGCAGATTCTCCGTCATTTTACGGAAGAGGGCGGGAAAAATGCCGCATGCCTCGCCGTTTTCGAAGTAGGAATAGGGACGGCGGTCGGGGTTCATGAGAACGGTCAAAGACTTCCCCTGCTCCCGCAAACTGTTGACATACTCGCGCTCTTCGGCTTCCAAAATGACGTTGCCGCTCTGGTCTGTCGAATAATATTTATTCTTGAGAACGCTCCGCCAGTCCGATTCCTGCGTATCCATGGCTTCGATCGCATCGTTGATCTTTGCCATGAGCGCTTCCCCCGCCGCGTCCTTGCGGGTGACGGTGTAAAATTCCTTCGTGTCGATCGATTCGATGACCCACTCGTTCGAGAGGGCGCGGAGACTGCTCGTGACGATGCCGTCCACCTCTCCGCTCTGCAGGGCGGCGGTCAGTTCGGGTTCGGTATCGTAAATATCCATCCGAATATAGCCGAAACCGTTTTCCTCTGCAAAGTTCTGGAAGGTGTCATTTGAGGAATTTACCTTCAGCATGCCGACCTTGAGTCCCTTATAGGTGTCGTAATCGCCGTGGACGACGCGCGTGTTGCCCGCCTTGACGGTGAAGATCGTCGATTTCGAGCCGATGCCCTTCTCCGAAAAGAGATAGTCCTTCTCCCGATCCGAACTTTTGATGACGGAAGTGACGATGTCGAGTTCGCCTTCTTGCAGCTTCGTCAGACATTCGTCGTAGGATTCATTGTAAAACCGATAGTCGTACTTCCAGCCCGTGTAGCGGGCAAGATGCTGCAGAAAATCGTAGCCGTAGCCGCTCCGTCTTCCCGTCTCCTCATCGTAGATGTGATATCCCGAGAATTCAAAAAAGCCCACCCGCAACGTCTCCGCATCGCTTGCATGGGCAGTCAACGCCCCGACGGGGAGCATGGGCAGGAACAACAGACAGATCAAGAGGGCTGTGAGAAAATGTTTTGCTTTCATAACGGCTTCTTTTTTGGAGAATTCCCGAAATCATCCCGCATCCGAGGGCAAAATCCCCCCGCGGCGGGCGTTCGGTGACGATATTATATCACATTTGCGGTATGCCGTCAACGACTTCTCGCCCTTGCTTGCTCTTCCGCAAGAAATCTTGTCCCCTTTTTCGGGGAAGATCGTTTTCCGCCATAAACAAATCCCCCCTCTCAACGGAAGGGGGGATTCGCTTATGAGGCGATCAACCTTTTGTGGCGCCGCCGGTGACGCCCTCGACATAGTAGCGTTGGAGGAACACGAAGAGGAGCACGACAGGCACAGCTACGAGGATGGACCCCGCGGCGAAGCAGGTGAACATGGTGGATTTATG